>CAJYHH010000271.1 GCA_913773825.1 Candidatus Sericytochromatia bacterium
CACTGACTCTGCCACGCCAACTCAACCCCAACCTTCAAGATCAAGGAGTACCTGCTTTATGATCAGCATTCCTGAAAAATATCTGATTCTGGTCGTTGATGACGAGCCTGACATGCACTCCCTAAGCCGTCTGAGCCTTAAAAATTTAAAATACGGTACACAGGGTGTTGAGCTGGCATTTGCCTCAACCGGTCACGAAGCCGTGGAGTTTATGAAAGAACACCCTGAAACCGCTGTAATTTTGCTCGATGTTGTGATGGAAACATCAACAGCTGGCTTAGATGCCTGTAAAGCGATTCGCGCTGAAGTCGGCAACGAGTTTGTACGAATTTTACTGCGCACTGGCCAGCCTGGCGCAGCGCCAGAAAAAAAAGTCATCGACGAATATGATATCGACGGTTATCTGGCCAAAGCAGAACTCACAACCAACAGACTCTATACAGCTGTTCGCACAGCGATTAAAGCCTATCGTGAACTGCTTGAACTGCAGCACCATCGCGAAGTGCTGAATTTTTTACATGAATCGGTTACCAGCCTGCATCTGGCCGGTTCATTGGAAGCTCGTCTGCAGCAATTGCTAGAAACGGCAGTGGTGGTTGCCCCAAGTGAATTAGCCGTACTGAATCTGGAAACTTTTGAAGAAACCGGCAATTCACGCCGCTATCTGCTTTTCACCGGCACTTACCCGAACGAAACTGAAATGGAAGCAGCAGCCACAGCCGTTGTTTCGCGTGTAGCTGAAGATCCAGGCGCCCTGGCCCTGCAGGACGCAGGTGTCTTTGGTGAAGGCTTTTTAGTCCCACTCAGCTTCAACCGTGAGTTAGGCTACGGCTGGTTATATTTGCACGGCTTACGCGAAGATCCATTAGAACTGCAAACCTTGCCCATGCTGGCAGCCCATGCAGCCAATGCTTTATATTCTCATCTGGTGCAGGAGCGCTTTCAGCACCATCAAAGCGGCTTTTATGCCGATATTATAATTTAAACCTGAACCTAAACTGAAACGATAAATATGAAACTAGCTAACGACTTACTTGAACGCTGTAACGCTATTTTTGACGACTGCTCTGAACTGCAGCAGACTCGTCTGGATCTCAGCCAGGGCAAAGCCTGGATTACGATTGGCCTGCACCCCGAAGAACGGGGCTTAGACCGCGAAGCGTCATGGCGCCGCCTGGCCTTGTCAGGCCTAAGCCACGTCAGTATCTGGGCAGGTGACGAAACACTGCCACCTGAACTCAGTTCACCGGGCTCACCAGCCCTGCTGGAGTTTCTCAGCAGCTTGTTCCGCAACCAATGGATTTATCAGTGGGATCTGCTTGAGCCCCAGAGTTTGCCTAAAACAACCGCCAACTGGGCCTGGCAAACTGAAAAATCTGATTTCCAAGCTGAAAACCAGCTGGGATTATTCTGGGAGCGCCCAGGTGATCAAAAAGACTGGTTTTTGGGGCTGTCCTTTAGCAAGCTAAATATTTTAACCCCGCTGGAAACTGAACAAACCCTTGAAGAGTTTGTTCAAGCCTGGGGCTTTTTAGCTGACGCCTAAGTCTCCCTGACAAAAGGCCCCCAGACTAAATAAAAACAGTCTGAGGGGCCTGAGTTTCAGCTAATATTCTGACAGGTTTTAGGCTGGAACTTTAGAGGCTTTTTCTCGCTCCCAGGCCCGATGTGCCGCAATCGCCTGAATAAAGTCTGTTGCAGCCTGAGCCGCATCATCCTCAATAATCACCCCCGTCAAAGCAGGCGTCTGGTTTGACGCTTTGCTAAACTGGGTGCCAATAAATGAAGCCTGAATCAGCTCTTTAGCATCCCCAATCGCAGCAATCGCTTTACAGTGACGATAAGCTTCATTAAGAAAGTGAATCGCATCGCCATCTGTTTTTAGAGCTGTAATTGCCTGACTACCGCCTGAAATCAGGACCGCATCAAACAAGACAGAAGCAACAGTCAGCAATGTCAGATCAGCCTTGACCTTACCGCCAGCATTACCCGTAATCTCACCGCCGTGAGTTGCAACCGGGAGAACTTTTGCACCTTCCGCTTCTAGCGCGGCTTTTACGGTTTTAAAAGCTTTCTCATCAAAACCATCAGCTATTAGAGCCGCAATCTGGCGCGTCTTGATCGTGTCTTTGACCGTATTGGCCATACTTAAAGCAGCTGATTTTTGAATCTGCTGGTCCTGTGGCGGCAAAGGCTGATAGTCTTCAGGGTTGGCATCTGCAGGGACGCTGCCGTTGATCAAGCCTTTTATTTTAGCGGGAACTTTCAGGCCGAGATTAGCGGCAACTCTTTCCGCCAGGGTTTGACTGATCTGGCTAAGGTGATAAAGCATGCGCTCTTTAATACTCGGCGTGACAACTTTACCCAGTTCAAAGCTCAGCGCGTTGATGATATGTTCCTGTTCATAGTCAGCCTGGCTGTTAAAAAACAGACTCGCCTGACTATAGTGGTCAAAAAAGCTGCGGCTGCGTGCACGAACTTTTTTAGCGTCAATGCGCTCAGCATAACTGGCAAAGCCCCCTTCGGCCATTTTGGCCTGATAGGGACAGCCGCCTCCCAGACTGTTGGGCTCATAGCTGACGCGCCCTTTATTAATTGTCTGGCGCATATGGCCATCACGCTGATTATTATGCACTGGTGAAATCGGGCGATTAATCGGAATTTCATGAAAGTTAGGGCTGCCCAGACGCTTAAGCTGGGTGTCTGTATAAGAAAACAAACGGCCCTGCAGCAGCGGATCATTAGTAAAATCAATCCCCGGCACCACATGCCCCGGATGAAACGCAACTTGTTCGGTTTCGGCAAAAAAGTTATCGGGATTGCGATTTAGCACCAACTTACCAATTCGTTTAACCGGCACAAGCTCTTCAGGAATAATTTTAGTTGGGTCGAGCAGATCAAAAGCAAACTTGTGTTCGTCTGCTTCTTCGACGATTTGCACACCGAGTTCCCATTCTGGAAAATCGCCGTTTTCAATCGCTTCCCACAGATCACGACGATGAAAGTCTGGATCAAAGCCTGAAATTTTTTGAGCTTCGTTCCAGGCAACAGAGTGAACACCTAGTAAAGGCTTCCAATGAAACTTCACAAAACGAGCCTGACCCTGTTCATTGATCAAGCGAAAAGTATGGACCCCAAAGCCTTCCATCATGCGATAACTACGCGGAATTGCGCGATCTGACATCGCCCACATAATCATATGCATCGATTCTGGCATCAGCGAAATAAAATCCCAAAACGTATCATGAGCAGAAGCTGCCTGGGGAATTTCATTATGGGGTTCAGGCTTAACAGCATGAACCAGATCAGGAAACTTCATCGCGTCCTGAATAAAAAACACCGGAATATTATTGCCGACTAAATCATAAATCCCTTCAGAGGTATAAAACTTAACCGCAAAACCTCTGACATCGCGGGCGAGATCCGTTGAACCACGTGAGCCCGCAACGGTTGAAAACCGCACAAATACAGGAGTCTGAAGATTAGGGTCCTGTAAAAAACCAGCCCGCGTCAGCTCAGCCTGAGATTCGTAAACCTGAAAATAGCCATGGGCTGCAGCTCCTCTGGCATGCACAATCCGTTCAGGAATACGCTCATGGTCAAAGTGGGTGATTTTTTCACGCAAAATAAAGTCTTCAAGCAGGGTTGCGCCGCGCTCACCGGCTTTAAGCGAATTCTGGTTATCGTTGATGCGCAGCCCCTGATTAGTGGTCAGAAACTGATCGCGCCCTTCTTCTGTATGTATGTCGAGGGCTTCTACTTTGGTATTACTCGGCTGCAGGGAATGTTTATCGTCGGCCATCTGCTTACCTCTGCTTATCATTACAGAATATTAATATATTAAATATTTAATATATTAAAGCAGTGTAACGAGCCCAGGCCTGAATGCCTAGCAGTAAACTCACAGAAAAATAAATTGTCTAATTTGTCTGATTTTTCTTAAATACAGATTTAATTATTTGAAAGCAGGCGAGCCAGAGAACTGCGGGTATCCGTGATGGCAAGCTGAACAGATGACTGGGCTTCAATTGAACGGCTCAGTTGAGTCTGCTCCAGATAAGGCGTCATCAGATTAGCCAGCGGCGTCAACAAAGAGATAGCATCAGCCTGCATCAGCCGCTCAGGACTGGCAGTCAGATTACCAGGCTCGGCCAGAACAGCTGCTGCCGCAGTTGTCAGCATCGAAATATCGAGCAACTGTTGCTGATTGGCTTGCTCAGATGTGGTTACAAGACTACGTAAGACAACAAACGGGCGTCCTGGCACAGCTGCTTCCACCCGCAGAAGGGTGTTCAGCGGCGCATTTTGGACCACAAAACCAGCCTCTTCATTGGTCTGACCTTGAGCTAAGAGGGTCTCTCCCGCATAAACTTTCAGATCAAAAACAGGTCTGGCTAGAGCGGCAACTTCGGCAGGCCAAATCACGGCTCCTTTTAAGAGTGTCCCGCCTTTGCTGCTCGGCGTAATATTGAGCGTCCCGCCTTTCGTGCGAGGCGTGATATCAGCCTGATTCATAGGCTCAAGGCTTGTTACAGCCGGACCATAACCTGTTAGACCACAGGCACTTAGCGCAGCCATCATTAGCAAGGAATAGAATAGAGTCCGTTTCATGATTTTTGAATCACTTTCTGGATATCTTGAGGTCGTGCGCGCAAGAGCGGTGCAAAATCACGGGTTTTGTCCTGTTCAAACTGAGCTCGTACCGCTTCGGGATCTTTAGAATAAGCCTGAGCCAATGCAGCTAAAGCCTGGTCAAGCAAAAGTTCTGTGGGTTTAGCCCGATAAGCCAATAACTGACAACAGGCCCTGATATAAGAAAGAGTCCAGTTTGCTTGCTGATCAAAGTCCAGGGTATCTAGCAGTAGATCTGCAAGTTCAAAGCGTTTGCAACGAGCATAGGCCAGAGCTAAAAAAGCCCCAGAATCATACAGAGTCTGTAAAGGCAGAGAATGTTTATCTGGATGGGCTAAGACACGCCGAAAGCAGTCTACGCTGGCCTCCCAATGTAACTGAGCCGGCTCCCCTTTTAACAAATCAGCCAGATTAACATGAACGCGTCCGGCTTCGTCTAAAAGATAGAGATGATCAGGTGAATGCTTTAAGCCAGATTCAAAGGTTTCAAGCGCTAAACGATAACGCTCTAGCGCCAGTTTACGCTGTGCAGGGGTATCGGGCCCAAAGCGGGCCTGATCGCCCCAAAGAAAATACATCACGCCCAGATTGAGAATAAAATCAACCAGCGTCAGACCTTTATCTTGTTCTTCAGAGCTCAGGTCATAAGCTTGAAGCGCGTTTTTTTGAAACAGAATAGCCTGTTCAAAATCTTTTCTCGCCAGCTCCAGATGCGCCATTAGGGTTCGTAATTGAGCCGGACGATGAAAACGTTCAAAACCGGTTTCAATTTCCTTTTGCGCTTTTTGAAATTCCTGCTGACGAATTAAATGCAAAGTATGCTGCAAAAAACTTTTGAGATCTTCGCGTGAAAAACTCGGCCCGGTGGGGCGAGCAGGCAAGCCATCTTGAGGCGTAAAACCAGCTAACACTAATAATTCATCACGCAGAGCATCATCAGCAGGCTCAAGCGCTTCGGCCAGCTTTAAAACAGCGTCACGTGAGGGATGCCGAACGCCACTTTCAAGAAAAGAAACGTAAGACTTAGAAAGCTTACTGATTGAACTTAGATCAATCTGGGTTAACTTGCGATCGCGACGCAAGGCCTGCAAAAAAGCGCCAAAAGACGCAGATTTGCTAGGTGTCTGAGCAGATTGAGATGAACGGGATGATGCAGCCATTTTTCTATTATACACATTTTGTGAGAAGACTTAAAAGGCTGTGTAAGAATAGAATCCCCTTTGTAGACTGCGAAGAGACTTTTAAACAGCTTGGCGTGTTAAAAATCCACGTCGTAAACAAATCAGCAAAGTTAACAGCAGGGCAATCACACATGTATGCTGGATCAGCACCCAGATTGGTCCTGGGTCAATCTCACGATACAAGGCAATATCCCACAGGATTTCAGCATAATAACGACTGGGCAATTGTTCTGATAACTGCTGAATCACAGGATGTAACATTTGTGGAGGAAACCAAAGCCCGCCTGCATAAGACAAACTCAGATAGACTAAATTAGCTAAAGGAATAACACCTTTTGGCGAGGCAAATAAACCCACCAGATAGCCAATTAAAGCAAAGGGCAAACTGCCTGTTAACAACACAGCAGTCAGTTTAAGCTGAGTTAGCCAGTCAATTTCAATGGCGGTGCCCCAGCGAGCGGTTAAATAAACTGAGCCAATGCTTAACAACGAAAAACTCATCACCAGCGCCACTCGAGCCAGCAATAAACAACCTGCTGACAAAGGCAAACCACGTAGATAACTCTGCCAACGAGTATGACGCTCTTGCGCTGAAATTACAGCCAGCTGAAATAAAACCACGCCCAATACTCCAAAAGCACTAAAAGAAGCCAGTAGCGTGTTAGCACGCCAAAAATCAGTGCCTTCTGGAACACCAAAAATCAAAAAAAACAAACAAGGAAAAAGCAGTGTAAAAAACAGATAATCCAGCTGGCGCATTTGCTCACGCAGCAATAGCCGATAACATTGTCCAAATTGACGGATCCAAAGACCGAACACGTCCATCAGTCTAAAGCCTCCCGGCTCAGGCTCAGATGCGAAAAAGGCACACCACTTGAGACCAGCTGTCGAACTAATGCATCGCCATCAAAACTGCTTAGCTCCCAATAATCACCACTGCGCTGCTGCTGAACCACTCCTTTTAGCGTAGGGCATTCTGAAGCGAAAAAACTGAGCTTACTGATTTCATGAGGACGGCTTTGGCTAATATCTTCAGACAAACGACCCTGATCCAAATACAGCAAACGATCAGCGAGGCTTAAACTGGCTGGGCGCTCGTGACTGACAAATAAAATAGTTGAGCGCCCTTTAAGCTGCTCAAGATAATGCGTCAAGGTGCGCTGATAATGCTGGTCAAGGGCTGCAGCGGGCTCATCAAGCAATAAAACTGAAGCATTAGATGCAAAAGCCAGAGCAAGTGAGACTCGTTTGGCTTCACCGCCACTTAAACGATCAGCCGGACGAGGCTCAAGTTCAGCCAGACCAAAATCAGCGCTGACGCGCTGCAGCTGTTCAGCACTGGAATTATAGAGTTTCATCACAAAGTGCATAATTTCGCGAATTTTTAAACCCGCTGGAAAATCTAAAAACTGAGGGGCATAAGCTAACTGACGACGGGCAGTCAGGCTCTTACCAGGTAAACCGTGAATCTGAATTTTGCCGCTGCGCGCTCGTAACTGGCCAGCTAAAACCTGCAGTAAAGAAGATTTACCGGCTCCGTTTTCGCCCAGTAAAGCAATTGATTGACCTGCTGGTACGCTAAAACTCAGCTCATTGAGAATCTGACGTGGCCCAAAACTCAGTGAAAGCTTGTCAACTTCAAGCGCCATATGCTTCATCGCTCAATTTCACCTGCAGAGTTCATGTTATAAAGTCGGCCGCGCCAGCTGACACGACCTTTTAGACGGTCTAATAGACTCAAAGCCGTTGCCCAGGCAAAACAAGCCAAAGCAAACGGAAACAACAAAGGACCCAACACTGAAAAACGCCCAAGGCGTGGCTGCAGCCACCAGCACAGAGATAAGGTCAAAATCATTAAAACCAGCGAAGCTGGCGTAAAACCCAAAAGCCCCCCACCACTAAAAGCCAGATAATACAACCCAACCTCAGGGCCTGACCAAGGACTCGAAAACTCAAGCCCCAGTAAACACAAACGGCGCCAGCCCGCTAAAAAATCGCTCAAGGTCGCATACATTCTGACCTGGTATAAGCGCTGTAGGCTGACGCCATACGCAAGCTGCTCAGCTAAACAGGCCTGAGCAAAATGAAGGTCTTCAGCTAAAATCCGAGATCTTTTACGATGCCCCCCAAGCTGCTGATAAGCCTGGCGCTTAAACAACAGATACTGCCCAATCGCATAGAGCCGACGCGGCTTAGGTGAATCAAAAGGTGCTGTCACCGCCAGAGCAATCAGCTGAAGCGGTGACATTAGACGTTCCCAAAACTTCAGATTCAGGTGATAGGGCATTGCGCTTAACAAATCAAGCTGACGAAACTCAAGCTCCTGCAGGCTCTGAGCCAGACTATTGGGCTCATGAAGCGTATCGGCATCGGTAAATAACAGATAATCGCCACTGGCTTCATCAGCACCGAGCTGACAAGCCCATGATTTGCCAGCCCAGCCAGATGGTTTAGGCGGAGCACTCAAGCACTTAAGATTTTGGCCTTTTAGAGAAGCAGCTGCGGCAAAATCAGCCAAAATCTGCGGTGTAGCATCATTAGACTGATCATCAACGACAATGATTTCTCCGGCCCCTAAACGCAACAGATGCTCCAGACAAACCTGAATATTATCGGCCTCATTGCGCGCTGGCACAATCACAGAAACCTGTTTGAGCTTGCTGTCAGAAGCAGCTTCTGCAAGATGCAGCCTGCCCCAGTTTAGCCAGGGCTTAAGCCGCCAGATCAGCAGTAGCAGTCCAAAATAGCCAGCAACAACAAATACGTATTCTTGCACAAAAGCCTGCCTTTAACCCGCTGCAAACGCACTGAGGGTTTCAGCCACGCCAGGATACCCTTTGGCAAACCAGTACCACCAGCCTAACATCATCAAACTATGGCCCAGTAAAATCCCAAAATGGCTCCACATCTCAACTCGATCGGATTTTTGCTGAAGATAACGCACCCAGTGTAAGCCTTCATCTATCAGAGAATAGACAAAACACAGAACAGTTAAACAAGCAGATAACATCCAGAGTTCACGGTTTTGGTAAGCGCCAACCAAGGTCACCACGCTGGTAATCCCACAAAAAATGGTAATCCCGTGAACCAAAGATTCGCCTTTTTTTAACTCTTCGCGATAAATCGTCAAATGCCCAATCGTATCAAAAGCAATTGAGGCGACAAAAATAAAAATTCCGATCGGAATATTCCAGACGTAGACAGGGTAAACCACGCCATGAGAACGGCCGACAAACAAAAATCCCAGCACTGAACTAAACAGCCCTAACATCAGACCAATCCACAGCGTATAAATCAGCCAGTCCCGACGGCTAAACTGATTGACCCGGCCAGCATATACGCTGATTTCAGTTAAGATTCCGTCAGCTCTCAAAATGCCAGACCTCCTGAATGGCCGTAGGCCGCCAGGGTTTAAACAGACGACCAGGCAGATGAGCCAGAATTCTAAGACAACCCGTCAGAGCCAATCTGCCTTTAAGCGATCCGCTCAGAATCATTCGCCCACTTAAAGCCTGAGGCCCCTGTTGGCGAATCCGGTTACCAATTCCACCATAGACATCAAGAGCAGCAGAAACCGCTAAAGCAGGTCTGAGCGGTAAGTAAGTAAGTCCTAACCGAGCAGCAGCATATTTGGCGTCAGCGGCTTGTAATAACTTCATCACAACAGGATACACCTGCTCTGGCTCAAAGTGCTCAGGGTGTTCTGGTGGCGTCAGGCCCAGTTCTTCAAACCAGCTAACTGGTAAATACAGACGGCCACGCTCTAAATCTTCAAGCACATCACGGGCAATATTGGTCAGCTGTAAAGCACGACCCGCTGCATCCGCGTAAGCCAGAGCGCGCTGATCGCTGACACCCATAATATGGCACATCATCAGCCCCACTACTCCTGCAACACGATGGCAGTATAGCTCAAGGCTTTTGAGATCTCGATAACGCTGGTGAAAAACATCCATTTCAAATCCGCGCAGCAACTCCAGCGGATAGTGTTCTGGAATCTGGTAAGTGTGGGCCAGCTGCTGCAGCGCACAAAACTCAGGCTGTTCGAGTTTAGCCCCTGCTAAAGCAGCTCGGGTTAAATCCTGAAGCTCACGCAAACGGCGTCCAGCCTCTGCCTGACTGGGTGCATCATCAATTTGATCGTCACAATATCGACACCAGGCATAGAGCATCTGGACAGCCTGCTGCTGCTCTGCTGAAAACAGTCCCGCTGCCAGGGTAAAGCTCTTGGATCCAGCTTTCATACTGGCTCGGTAGTAGTCCTGATCAAGCGAGGGGTCTAAAACGTTTAACTGTTTTGTACTAAGAATAGGCTTCATTTTTTAAGGGCCTCCAGAACCAGACCTGCTGTTGCTTTTGCTGAGTTGACAACCCCCGGAACACCCGCTCCAGGGTGTGTGCCGGCCCCGACAAAGTACAGACCAGGCAGATGTTGATCGCGATTATGAATTCTGAAATAAGCGCTTTGGGTCAGAACGGGCTCAAGCGAAAAAGCAGAGCCATGATGAGCATTAAGCTCTGTTTTAAAATCTTGAGGCGTAAAAATGCGCTGGGTCACAATATGCTCCCTGAGATGAGGCAAATAACGCTCTTCGAGATAGCGCAGGATTTTGTCGGCATAGACTGGGCCTTCTTTGTCCCAATCGATATCCAATTTGCCCATATGAGCAACGGGTGCCAGGACATAAAAAGCCTCGCAGCCATCTGGTGCTAAAGCCGGATCACTGACTGTTGGAGCATGTAAATACAGCGAAAAGTCATCTGGTAACTTGCCGTGGCTAAAAATATCGTCAAGCAGGGGTTTGTAGCGCGGGCCAAAGATTACGTTATGATGGGCCAAATCCGGATAACGGCGGTTGGTTCCAAAATAAATTAAAAACAGCGACATACTATAGCTCATTTTTTCAAGTCGCTTGGTAGTCGGCTGTACGAGGGGAACATGCCGCAATAAATCCCGATAGGTATGCATCACGTCAGCATTACTGACAATGGTTGGGCAGCTAAAAAACTCGCCGTTTTTTAATTTTAAACCGTGAATCCTGCGGCCCTCACTGATAATGCCATCAAGTTCAGCGTTTAAGCGCAGCTCACCGCCTAATTCACAAAACAGTTTGACTAAAGCCTGAACCAAAGCGCCTGTACCGCCACGGGCAAACCAGACCCCCCAGTTGCGCTCTAAATAGTGAATAAGGGTATAGATCGAGGAAGTCGCATAAGGATTACCGCCAACTAACAAAGAATGAAAGCTAAACGCCTGACGGAGATGTTCATCTTTGACAAAACGCGAGACGGTTTTGTAAACGCTGCGCCAGGCTCCCAGTTTGGCTAGCTGAGGCGACACTTTGACCATCGAGCGCCAATCCAGAAAAGGCACATGGGCCAGTTTGGTATAACCTTCGTCAAAGACTTCACGACTATACTCTAAAAAACGCCGGTAGCCATCAGCATCCGCGGGTGACTTTTTTTGAATCTGGGCGAGGGTTTCTTCCATGTCATTGCAATAATCAAAGACATAGCCATCCTCCCAAAACAGCCGGTAAAAAGGAAAAACAGGAATCAAATCGACATAATCCGACATTTTACGACCACAAAGCGTAAACAGCTCTTCAAGACATTCAGGTGCTGTAATCACGGTGGGGCCAGCGTCAAAAGTAAAACCCTGATCCTGATAAACATAAGCCCGGCCACCAGGTTTATCGCGTTTTTCAAAGACTGTGACTTGATGACCCGCTGCTTGCAAACGGATGGCAGCAGCCAGACCACCAAACCCAGAACCAATTACCGCAATTTTTTCGCGGGCATCACGAGCATGAGTGTCAGGGCCTGAATGAGCTGAATGAGACGTATTTGTACTGGAATGTGTAATGGGATTAGATGTAAGCATGACAGATCCTCTTAATCATGTTTTCGATCAGGGTATAGCTCTGGTTAAAAGCAGAAGGCGGTGCTTGAAGCTCAGTTTTTAGCCTTTCAAAACAAGTCGTTAAATAATGACTGGATTCCCGACAGGCCAGCGCCAAAAAGTCCTGTTTTTCCAGCCAATTTTCCAATTTTTTTGAATTTGGCAGCTCTGAAACGGCTTGCTTCCAGCTTGTATAAGCTTCAGCATCACAGTGCTGGGCAACTAAT
>CAJYHH010000272.1 GCA_913773825.1 Candidatus Sericytochromatia bacterium
TGAGTAGAATGGGGTGGGAGAAGGTTAGAAGCCAGCTTCGCTGGCTGGTTTAGGGACGGGCAGGGCCGTCGGTTGGTGCTGGATCTGCGTTTAGAATTTAGAGGGGCGCCACCAGTCTAAAGCGACACCGCTCTGGTAGAGAGAAAAGCCAGCACTTTTGTAGAGATTGCGGGCATTGGCATTATCATCGCTGACGTTTAAAAAAGCTGTTTGCAAATTACGCTGATTAAAGATCCAGTCAAGGCCAGCTAATAAGAGCTGACGGCCTAAGCCCAAACCTCGATAATTAGGGTCTACAGCGACATAATCAACTGTGCCCTCTGACAGACTGACATGCTGACTCAGGCGAATATAGCCAGCTGGCTGACCTTGATGTTCAGCTACTAATACCTGATGAGTTTCATCAAGGGTAGAGCTGAGTTCAGCAGGGCTCAGCCAGGATTGCGGAAAGGCCTGATCATGGAGTGCAGCTAACACTGCTTGGTCTGCATGCGTGATCGTTCTGATAGCAATTTGTGAACTAACGGCCTGATAGTCTGCTCGATAAATATGCGAAATCCCTTTGGGAACAAAACCCTGATCAGCATGTTGTGTCAGCCCGCGCTCAAAGCTAAGTTCCAGGTAATTTGAGAGTCGATTAATTGAAGCTGGCAAACGACTAAATAAATCATCAAACAAAGCTCCTGCAAGCTGCTGCCAGTCTGAATTACTAACAACAGCGGCAATAAAGGGCCCGTGGAGCCAGCCTCGCCCAGCCTCTAAATCCTGATCACAGCCCAATACGCCCAGCCAGGTATCACCCGCTACCAGAACGCAAAAAGCTTCTGTAAAAGGCTGATTGAGGTCCTGAACATCTGCCAAAATCCCTTCAGCGGTCCAATCCACGTGCAGGCAACGTGATTTAGGATCTGCCTGCAAAGGCACAATAAAATCCACAAGCTGCTGCAGCTCATCAGCTTCTACGGGGCGCAGGGTATAAGAATCTAATTCAGAACGCATAACATCAGTGTACAAGAGTCGGAAAGAGTCAGACTCTTCTGCTGGTCGTCAGCAGCCAGACTGGCATAAAATACCCAGCATGCAAAAGTCTCCGGTGATTTTAGGTGTGGCTACCCTTGATGCTCAGCATCTGGCAGGACGTGTCCTGACCAGCTTTGGGGGTGTGGGTAAAAACGTGGCCTGTGCTTTAGGGCAATTAGGTGGAGCCCCACGCTTTGTGAGCCCTGAACATGGGCCAGAGCTCAATGCGGCATTAAGAGAACACTTTAAACTCTCTAAGGTAAGCTGGAACCGGCTAGATCTTAAGGTCGATATGCCCTTTTTTAAGGCTTATCTGGGTGCCCAGGGTGAAGTCAAACGGGAACGTTATTACGATAACGGAGCCTTTAAGCCTTTAACACCAGCCTTTTTACAACAATCATCTGCTCAGCTTTTAGCCCAAACGGATGTGCTGGTGATTTCAACTGATTTACATCAGCGATCGCTCAAAGCCCTAAGCCAGATCTGCCAACAACAGCAGATTCCGCTTTTTTTGATTTCCAGCAGTCGTTTAAAAGCGCCACGCATCCGCACCATTCAGCCAGATATTTTAGCCATGAATTTTGCAGAACTCAGCATGTTGTTTCAGCTAGCTGATCATAAGCCTCAAACCCTAGCTCCCCTTGCAGCCCAACTGGTACAAGCTGACGGTGCTTGTCTGGTTACGTTAGGTTCAGGTGGTGCCTTGCTTGTCTTGCCAAAACAACAGCAATGGCTGCTTCAGACTGTGCCTTTACTTAAACCAGCCAGTACAGTAGGAGCTGGCGATAATCTGCTGGCAGCCCTGATTTATTATCGTCAGCAGGCTTTAGACTGGCCCCAGATCTTAATTCAAGCCACTCGCCATACGCTCAGTTATCTGGGTTCAGCAACTGATGAACTGCCAGAACTGATCACCGGCACCTTTAGCTACGTTGATCCAAAGCTTTAAAGGCTTTAAAACTTTATTCCAACGCCAGATTGCGGATTACATAATGAAGATGATCTTCCCAGACCCCGTGAATCTTGAGGTATTTAGGCGATAAACCCTCACAGTCAAAGCCAAGTTTTTCAACCACTCTGATCGAAGGCAGATTGCGCGGCATAATATTGGCTTCAATCCGATGTAAACTCAGCTCTTGAAACACAAAGCGCACACTCTCAGCTAACGCTTCAGTGGCATAGCCTTTTCCCGCTTCATTGGCATCAATGCTATAGCCTAAAAAACAGGACTTAAACGCGCCCCAGACCAGATTTGAAAACGAAACATGGCCGATAGGGCGCTTAAACTCAAAATCCTGACGCCTAAACAACCAGAACTTCACCAAGCGCTTTTCCGCCATCTGGAGCACTTCCTGGCTGATTTTTTCATGATGAAAAGCTTCTGTGTAAAAAATAGGCCGCATGATCGGCGACCAGGGTTCTAAAAAAGTCCGGTTGCGGCGAAAAAAATCACAAATGTTTTGCGTCATCTGAACATTAGGCGGCTGCAGCAACAGCCTGTCTGTAACAAGCTGTTGCCGACTTAATTGGCTAAAGTCATAGCCCATTTATTTCAGTAAAACTTTAACAGCTTTGACTTGAGCAGGTGGAGCTAAAGGCTGAAGAGAAGGATTAGCGGGGTATTGTTTGCCGTCAAAACGCATCAGCACATCGCCTTTGCCTTTAGAATAAACCAATAAATCTTTCCAGCCTTTAGTTTTGTTGGCTGAAACGCGAATCGGTGTGCCTGTTACCGTGCTGCTGGAAATCAGCTTGAGTCCCGCTTTATGACCTTGCAAAATCAACAGGGTACAGCCACCAGAGCCACACCAGTCCTGGCTTTCTAGCAGCACCACAGCATCATTAACACCATCACTGTTGAGATCGACTAAAG
This sequence comes from Candidatus Sericytochromatia bacterium, assembly GCA_913773825.1. Lineage (GTDB taxonomy): Bacteria > Cyanobacteriota > Sericytochromatia > UBA7694 > UBA7694 > CAJYHH01. The sequence goes on from CAJYHH010000272.1 coordinate 2,894, forward strand.
CATGCTGAAAATTGGGCAGTGTTGCAACATTTTGGCTTTTAATAAAGGCCTTAACAGCAGAAGTAACAGCTTTAGGGGCCGTCTCAGCAAAACCTACTGCTGGCAGCAAAGTTAAAAAAGCAACCGAAATAGCCAATTTATTTAAAATTTTATTCATAATCAACCTCAATTTGTCATACAGCGAATTCAGAAGTATAACATTTACGCATCAAAAGTTAAACCTAATTTTACATTAATGACACAAGTCAGTTTCAAACAATCACGATAAGTCTATTATCAAAGACGGCTGACCGTCACGACTCAAGTCGAAGCATGAAGAATTTACCGGATAAAGCTAAGCAAACCATTAAAAAAGAGGAAATTTTCATGCTTAAAAATGCTTTTGCCTATCTCTGGATTCCGCCCAATACCACTCGTGAACAAGAAACGGCTCTGCGCCTGATGCGTGAACAAAGCCTCAAAGCAAGCTGTGAAGAGCGGGGCTGGCAATTTGCAGATTTTGCCGTTGACCGCTCGCTGAACAAGTCAGCCGCTGAACGGCCCTTGCTCAAACAACTGCTTAAAAAACTCGGTGAACACGATATGTTGCTGGTTCAGACCACCCTTGATCTGGGCCAACGGTTTTATGATGTTTACGGTTTAATGGATTTATTTCGCCAAGGCCGTCACGGGAGTTTTATTGCACTCGAACAAGATCTGTTGATTAATCGCCACGAAGGCTCTGAAGTCATGATGGTCTTGTCACGCATCCCACAACTCAACGGCAGTCGCCCTCAAACGGCTGAACACCGCCGGTCTGAAACATCTCGCTGTAACGGTGGCGCCTGCCCTTATGGTTATCAGATTGATTCCAGCAGCAATGAATATCTGCTTAATCCATCTGAAGCTGAAGTCGTACGTCGAATCTTCAAAGATCGGGCCCGAGGCCTGTCGCTACGTCAGATTGGCGATGCTCTGACCCGTCAGGGCATGCATACCAAGCGCGGCGGCCGCTGGCATGCCAACACGATTAAATCCATCCTGGAAAACCCCTTCTATACGGGCGCTTACCACACCCACTATGCCGTACTTGAAAACCACCACCCAGCAGTCATTTCAAGCGCATTGTTCTATGAACTCAACAGTCATCTCTGTGATGATATTGCGTTATAGCCTGCCGATTAGTCCGCGCATTCGCCATGGCAGAGCCTAATTAAATCTTAGGCTCTGCCCGGTTTAAAGATTACGCAGAGCAGCGCTAAAATAGAGTATTCCGTTGTTGAGGTAAGCCCTGTGAAGCAGTTGGTTATAACCAGGCTTGTGTTCTTAAATGCTTTTATTCTTTTGAGCGGCTGTGCTGCCAGACAGGACTCATCCAAAGGTATGGCCAGAACAAATGCCTATTATGCAGCTCGTTCTGCTGTCAGCATCACCACCGCTGAACCCTCAGGCTGTCATTACGTCAAGTCTCAGCAAACTGAAGGCTACGATTACAATAACGCCATCATGAATATCAAATCTTATGCTGTCAGCGCCAATGCCAATACGGTGGTCATTGATAACGTCAGCAATATCTCAAAAATGAATATGCAAACCGTCCGCCTGCATGCCCGCTTATTTTATTGTGCAAAATAACCCAGCCTAGAGATTTGCTAACATAAACACTAGCATTCTCAAAAAATAGGACACGCCGCATGAGTCAGACACCTAAACATCTTGAATTTGTTGCCCGCTACGAAGCCATTGATCTGTACGATCCAGACAATACCGAAGAGCTTGAGGCTTTAGCCGAAGCTGCTCAGGAAGCTTATTCAGGTCGGAGTAAAAGCCTGCTCTCAGGCTTTATTGCCGCCAGCTGTCGCTTTGAGCTGGGTGAGATTGAAAGTGG
>CAJYHH010000273.1 GCA_913773825.1 Candidatus Sericytochromatia bacterium
AGTCGCGGCTCAGCACGATGCAAAACTGGCGTCACTGGAGCAATAACGAATGGATCGACTACGCTGCCCCGATGATGTACACGGATGATTCCCGTGATTTAGAGCTCTGGATGGATTGGGAAACCAATCAGGGCAGCCGCCATGATCTGCTCTACCCCATCCTGAGCGCTCCACAAATGCGCGGAAGCCGGCTCGAAATGCTCAAGCAGATTTACGCCCTGCAGCAATCCCAGGCCAATGGGGTTGGGATTTCGGGCTTTCGTAGCCTCAATGATTCGATGTTAACCGCACTGGCTCAAGGGCCGTTTAGAATCAAAGCAAGTACCCCCAATGGCAATATTCCATTGGCTCTCTCAGCCCAGTTGCGCTCCAGCGCGACCTGGCTACGCGGCCTCGACAAACGAGGCGCCGAAACCCAGGCGCTTGGCAGCCAGACACGCGCCAATTTGCCCAAACTTGCCAATCGACTTGAATCCATTGCTTCAGCCTATACTTCGCTCAATGGCCGTCGCCCTCAGTCAGAAGGAACTCAAGCAGTGGCCAGAATCCGCAGCCTGAGCGAAGAAGTCGAAACCCAGACTAATTTATTACCCGAGCGCTTACGCGCCCGTCTGCGTGAACAAATGCAGGACGCCGTCGAATTGGCTCAGATCTTTGCTTTACATGTCGCCACGCGCGATCGCCAGGAGCAAGCGGCAACCCGCCCGCCTTTAGATGTTCTGCCTGAGGCTCAAAATCTGCCCAGCACCACCGTCAATAGCACCAATCGCCAACCTGACATTGACGGCAATGCCAACGAACCTGCCTGGTCTAATTCACGCAGCATCTCTCAATTGTTCTGGAGTTCAGGCTCAGCACGTCCCCAGGTCGGGACTGAAATCCGCCTGACTTATGACAGCAATGCCCTGTATGTCAGCTATCTCAACGATGAGCCGCGAATGGATCGTCTACACGTCTCGCGTGACAATATCGCCCAGCGGGATGATAGTGTTCAGATTTTTTTAAGCCCAACCGGCAATGCTCAAGATTATTATCACTTTGTGGTCAATCCCGCCAATGTGCGCTATCAGCGCGCCTCATTCGACAGCAACTGGAACGGACGCTGGCGTAGCGCCACTCGTCGCTTTGCCCAGGGCTGGAGTGCCGAGCTGCAAATTCCGTTTGAATCACTGGGGGTCCGCAACTTAGATCCCAATCGCACCTGGCGCGCCAATTTCTGTCGTCGTCGCCCGCAGGAATCTCATGATTATCACTGCTGGTCTGCCACCATGAGCACCACTCAGCGCGCAGAGCGCTTTGGAAGCCTTAACTTTAATCAGCCTTCAGAGACAGCCCCTGAAAGCCCAACATCACCAGATACCGGCGCTCAGCCATCAGCGAGTCCCGTACCCAGCCCAGAAGCCGGGCCCGGCGCCGATCCGACAGCCGAACCCACTCCTGAATCATCAGCTAATTAGTCAGCTGATTCAGCTAAGCAAAACGGCGGGCATCTAAGGTCTGACCATTTGCTGTGCCTTCCAGGCTTTCAACATAAGCTCGGGCAACCACAGCGGCAGCCAAACCAGGGCCACTGTCCATACCCATCGCTTCCATGGTTTCTTTCACCCAGGGTGGGCTGACAATATTAATTCTCAGTCCACGCGGCAGCTCAATTGCAGCACCGCGTACAAAGCCTTCCAGCCCTGAGTTAACTAAGCTAATCGCCGCCCCACCGGGCATCGGCTCCTGGCTCAGCACACCGCTCGTCAGCGTAAACGAGCCACCATCATTAATGGTTTTAAGACCCTGACGCACCAGATTGACCTGGCCCATCAGCTTATTCTGCAGACCGACATTAAAATCATCATCGGTGAGTTTTTCAAGCGGATTAAAAGCAGCCTGGCCCGCTACAGACAGCAAGGCGTCAAAACTGCCAATTTTTGCAAACAGTTCTGCAATTGAAGTCTGTGAAGCCAGATCCACACGATAATCACCGCTGCTATGACCAACCTGAATCACCTGATGGCGACCTTCTAGCGCTTCGACCACAGGTTTACCAATGGTACCGGTTGCGCCAATCACGATTACTTTCATGTTTGCTTACCTCAACTTTTGCTTTTTCTGATGTTTTTAAAATCATCTGGAATTAAAAAGGCGCAGCCAGATTAGCATAGAGCAAGTGAAAGGGGGAAGAGCACGCTGCGCGTGCAGTGGCAACAGCTTCCGCTGTGGTTTAGTAAAGAGACACAGTCGGCCTAAACAGACCGCGCCCGCCGTCTCACTTCAACCCAATCCGCTTCAGCTTGCGCTGCAAGCTCTGGCGATGCAGGCCCAGCCAGCGAGCAGCTTGCGAAATATTGCCGCCACACTGCAGCAGCACATACTCGATATAGTCTTGCTCATGGCGATCCAGGCTTTCAATCGGCTCATCACTTTCGGGCTGGGGTTCATCGGGTAAATCGACCCAGAGTGCTTTTTCAAGCCGTTCAATTGGCACAGGCTTCGTCAGATAATTAACTGCTCCCCGTTTCACGGCTTCTACAGCTGTGGGAATACTGCCATAACCGGTTAAGACCACAATCCGGCAGTTAGGGCAGTGCTCTAAGACCTGGGCAATCACATCTAAACCACTGTCTCCGCGCAGACGTAAATCGACAATTGCAAAGCGATAAGGCTTGTGGGTCAGGCTTTCTGAAACCGCTTGGAAAGAATCAGCATCTTTGACCAGATAACCCCGATCGCTAAACTCAAGTTTTAAAGTTTCGCGAAAATCGTCATCATCTTCCACAATCAACAGGCTTGGGGATTCAGCATGCTGAGAAGCATTTAGTGCAGATGTGTTTATAAACTCAGAGGCAGACATATACTCACCTTAGCGCCGCACGGCTCGGCATCAGATAATTTTAAACTGCCGCCCAGGGCTTCAGCCAGCAAATAAACCGTGTAAAGTCCAAGTCCCGTGCCTTCAGCGCGAGTGGTAGTAAAGGGCTCACCTAAATGGCGCTTAACCGCATCCGGCACGCCCGGACCGCGATCTTCAACTTCAAGCTGCAAGCTCGCCTGATCTTCATCGCTATTGCTTTTAAGCGCCACGCGTAAAATCAATTCACCACGCGCTTGCATAGCCTGGGCTGCATTATCCAGCAGATTCCCCAAGGCCTGACGTAAAACCAGTTCTGGCAGGCGCAAACTGGTTTGAGGCTCAAAACCTTCATTTTCTAAACGACAGATAACATCTGGAAAACGCTGCTGCCAGGCTGCCAATAACTGATCTAAAAAAGGCTTTAAAATCACAGGCTCTAAACCATCCAGATCTGCCTGACGTGGCAAAGCCGCAAGTGAGCGCAGGCGGGCTTCACAAACGGCCAGAGCCTGCAAAGCACTCAGCAAATCTTCGTTTTCACCTAGCTGACGCCGCAAGCGGTTAAGTCGCAGCTGAGCCGTATTCATCGGCGTTGCAAACTCATGGGCCACACCAGCCCCTAAAGCCCCCAGGAGATGAATCCGCTGCAAACCATGTGCCCGACGCTGTAAATGCTGGGCTCTTTCACGCCAGTTAAGCAGACTGCGGGCCGTCCAGCCCGCCATGCCGCCGACTGCAGCCAGAACAAAAAACTGAATTCCCCAGGCAACTAAAGCTGACATCCTGACAAACGTACGGTCAGCATTAAACACATACACCACTGGATTTAGAAGATAGACACCCATGCCCAAGAGAGCGAGAAAGACCCAGCCTAAGCGGGCGGGCAGCAAGACACAGCCGAGTACAGCATGAACATAGATAAACGGATAAAAAGGATTCTGAATCCCCTGAGTCAGACTCAGCAAGATTAAAAACTGGACCCAATCCACTAATAGCCAAAACAAAAGGCGAACGTCAGGGCGACTGCTGCCACGCCGAAAATCCAGACAAGCGACCAGATTGGCAAAGCCTAAGCCCAGCACTAACATACTCAAAGGCCAGATATGCAGCTTACTGACAAACTCAAGCTTAAACGCCACGCTCAGGCATAACCCCTGAGCTATCATCACCAGCCAGCGCAGCAAAATGAGCAAAGCCAGTCGATCCTGACCTTCATCGTGACTCAGCTGCGGCAATAATAAGCCCCGTAAACCTCTTGTTGGTGGCCGTTGACTCTGAATCTCTGGGATATGAACATTTGCCTTAATGTTAGGCGGATTTGAAAAAGCAGCCATCTTGTTAGTGTAACGGTTTATTTGAGACTGCCGGCAAATAATCTTCGGTCAACCAAAAACCAAACGGCAAGACACTGGTCAGAACCATGAATAGCCAGGAGCTCAAAGGCCAGCGTCGCTGAAGGGCAACAGCTAAACTGGCTGCTAGATAAGCCATAAACAACAAGCCATGGGCCATCCCCCAGATTTTTACCATTAGCGGCTGACCTGCTAGGTATTTTAAAGGCATTGCCAGATTAATCAGGCCAATTAAAGAAAGCCCTTCAAGCAGAGCTAAACGATGCAGCCAAACAGGTTGAGAAGACATTGAGCGCTCCATTAAAAGGGTTTAACAATCACAAGCGCCACAATCAGCGCCAGCGCTGCTAAAGGCAACCAGGTCAGCAATTGCAGACTGCGGACTGAGACCTTATCGGCTGTCTCAGCCTGGCTTAATTTACGTCGACTCGCCGCAAGCCAACCGTGAAAACCCGTCAGTGCCACCACCATCAAGAGTTTTGTGTGTAACCAGCCCTGACTTAACCAAGCTGGATTCATCACCACCAAAGCTGTGCCAAAGACCAGCGCCAGCAGCATCGCTGGCGTCACGATCAAACGCTGAATCCGTAAAGCCATCTCAGCACAGAGGGCTTGTGCTTCAGGACTGTTGCTTTGGCGCTGACGCAACAGCAGTCTTGGCAGCCAAATCATTCCAGAAAACCAGATGATGATGCTTAATAAATGAAGAGTTTTAATCCAGGGATAAATCGCCATCATGTTATTACCTTAAATCAGCTCAGAAACAGCTACACAAATAGAATATTTTTTGGTTTACAACAGGCCAGAAGCGTCAAACCAGATAAATTCATTGTAGCGATCAGCAGCTGATTTGCCGATGCAGCAGCTTGTTGCAGCTGGTTACGGACACGAGCATCAGCATAACTTTTTAAACCTGTAATTCAGGTCATTAAACCCGTTCAGCTCTTAAGCACTTGACTTGACTCACCTGACTCACCTGACTCAATAGGGTCAACAGGGTTGATTTGACGAAATTCAACTGGGATTGTGCGAGTTTCGGTACTGGCGAGGATTTCTTCGACCAAGGTCTGAGCTTCACGGAGTTTTGCCGCACAGTCAACAAGCTCATTGCGCGTGCGAGCATCCAGCTCTTTGAGGGGAGCCTGCAGGGTCTGCTGGTTGGCTTCAAACCAACTGGTAAAGCGCTGCAGACGTTGAGTAAAATGGGTAAACTCAGAATCGGCCAAATGGGTTTCAGCCATTCCCAGCTGATCTTCACGTTTAAAACTGCGAATCAGATCATAGCTGACTTCACGATTACGCGAAAGTTCAGAGAGCATCTGACGCTGCACCGATTCAGTAGTGGATTTGGCAGAGAGTTCATAAAGCGTCTTCAGGTCCATACTCAAAAGCTGAGAAACCGCTGCATCATTTAATTGAAAACGGTTAACCATCTGGGCAACCGACATAAAGCGATTGGCTGTTTTAGAGGACATGCTGAAATTATCGTTCAGCCAGTTGCGAAATTTGCCATGCCCCAGTATTTGTTTGGCACGGATTAATAAACGTCCTGACTCAACAAGATTATGAGCCGTTTCAGCTAGTTTTTGGCCAAGTTCGATTTTGATAGCCGCTAAAGTTTCTTCACGCGATGACAGCATATGACTAGATGAAGGATCCGCTAGTGAATAAAGGCTGGTCTGATTCATGGGTCTATCCCCCGAGCATCTAGATCTTAGTACATTCAGATACAAAAAATTCTGGCAAAGGTGCACTCTCAAACAACATCGGTAAATTTCACATCTCTTGTCATAATAGTTAATAATCCGCTATCAGAGCAAGTGCCCGAAAAATCTTCAAGGCTAAATTTTCTAGATTATTAGATTTTTCGGGCCAAAAACCAAAAAAAGCAGTCAACATGCAAACAAATAAATTTCTTCAGTTAACAAAACAAGCGGGAATCTTCATGCATCATCATTTTTTGTAAATAATTTTGGATTTCAGGTTTTACAGGTCACAGTTTAAAAACGACAGCGTGTCTAATTTTAGAGACAAAAGGCCAAGCAAAAAAAATCAGAATCTTCATCTACAGTAGGCAACTCAGTCAGTTTAAATAAAATGAGGCTGAATCGCAATCCATCTAGGATAAATTCTATAAGAGCAAAACAAACTCAAATTTTTATTGCCCAAATAAGACAAAAATGACCTAATAAAACTTGAATTTCCAAACTGATAATATTAACTAATTTTGCTATAAAATCAGACATGATTTAGACTTCTTGATATACAGGGCTCGCAATTGAGCCTTTAAAGCGCCTCTAACGCCCTCAATAAGTGGGATAGCTCCTGCCTAAAACGTCCAATTTGAGTGAGTAACCGGTTTTAAACGG
>CAJYHH010000274.1 GCA_913773825.1 Candidatus Sericytochromatia bacterium
CCCGGCCAAACGCAGCCAGCATCTGCTGCGCAATCGCCAGGGTGAAGATCGCCCACGTGAAGCCATTACAGCAGTGGCTTGTGAAGCCTTATTAGGTGGCCTGGCTCGCCCCCTGGCTGGTAGCGGAGCCTTTGTTGGCTTAGCTGGTGCTTATCACGGCAAACAGTTTGGTCAGCTGGGTCTCGCTAATCCGGCCCAGCTTCAGCCCTTTATTCAGGCGCTACGTAAAGCGATTAGCCGCCCAGACTTAGATCATCTTTTGCTGGACTTTGAAAAATTACCGGCTCAGCATCAGGGCTATATTTTAAAAACCTTGCCCTCAACCGGAGCAAGACCGCAGCAGCTGCTGATCTGGCTGGGTGGGGATAAGCTGCAGTGGAGCTAGGGAATAGCTAGTGGCTGGGAGCTAGTGGCGAGAAGCGGCAGCATAGACGGAGTATAATTTAAGCAAACTAAGTAATTGTGAGTGTTGGGAGGCTGTTGTGGACGAAAAAGTGCTGTCCAAAGTCCTGCAGATTATTGGCGTGATTGTGGTCGCCATGATTGCTTTTCGGATTATTTCGTTTGTGCTGCACGGCGTGATGATGCTGGTTCAGCTGGGTCTGGTTGCCGTGATTGCAGTGCTGGCCTTTGGCGTGATTCGCAAACTCAGCAGATAAATGGCTCACAAACTTATCGGTAAAAGCTGAGTTGATTGATATGCGTTTAAAACTGATGTAAACAGTCAAGTTTTAACATACTCCGAGTTTGGAGCGATTAAACTTATCAAAGTTGCGAAGGAAGCTGATTTCTTTTTTCAGGCTCGATTAACTTTTTTAATGAATCTCTGGCCTGACGACGGACATATGTAGTCAGATTCTCTTTCAGCATAATTTCATTAAGCGTATTGATCGCATCTGGATTATTGAGACGGCCTAAAGTATAAATCGCTTTTACTCTCAGTCGAGAATTGGGGTGTTCAACTAGAGCGAGTACCTGAGAAAAATATTCTTCTAACTTTAAGCGAGCAATTAGGTTCAAAGCCAGTGCTATTAAATGAGGTTCAGGAGAATTCAAATGCTCTTCTATCCAGCTTTTCAAAATTTCCGTATAATTCGAATCTTCTGACAGTGATTTAGCTGCAAGCAACCTGATTTTAGGTTCTTGATCCCAGAGTGCCTGCTCCATCAAAGAACGAATTTTTTGAGACTTAAAACGGCTAAGTGGCTTCAGAACTTTATATCTGATACCAGCATGCTGATTTTCAAAAAAACGCTGTCCTGTTATTTCTGGAATAGAGATAGACTTTCTTTCAAGCGTTTCCAAGATTCTCACAAAATCTTGATGGTCAACTTGATTTAACAACTGAAGCAAATAATCAACTACGCCAAAATCACCAAGTTCAAGCAGAGTTTTAGCAGCATTCATTTTTAGAACATCATCGTTGGCTTCATTCCAGATCTTTTGCCAAAACTCCTTTAGTTCAATGATAGCCGAACCATAAAAGTTAAAGTAGCTCATTTTTTCTGAAAGAACATAAGTTTTAGCCAAACTAACAATCAATTCATCATCAGATTTTAAAAGTAAAAATAGCCAGTCCCAAAAATCTGCTTTTTTATGATATACCCAGTTTGTTTTTAAAATAATTTTAAACGCTAATTTTTTTTGAAAATCATCGCCGACCGTGAGACGCTGCAGCCAAAAGGCCAGGTCGTCCACACGATTAAATTCATCAAGATAGAATTTAAGAAGTGGTTGGTAGGATTGACGACGTGCATTATCCAAATTCAGGTTAGCCAACCAGTTTCGGGTTAAAAGGCAAAACCTTTTTTGATATTCAAAAAAAATAAATCTTTGCGATTCAGACAACCGATAAGCCAAGTTAAAGTTTTTTGTAATCGATACAATTTTTATAGCGAGTTCCGGCAAAAACTCAGCGCTTAATTGCCTACATAAGTCCACAACTGTATTCAGAGATTCATCAGCAGATGGATATGACACGATGCCCCCAAATTCAAAAAATCTTCTCAGACTGCTTTGATGTTATCATATGTTTGGAAGCGTATTGATTAACTGGAAGATCGCTGCCCCTTCAAGGCAGATGTGCTGGTTCAAGTCCGGCTGCGCTTCCAAACTTTACGTTTTAAGCTTTTTTCATTACACTGCTAGACGGAAGCGTGTGGTGCAACAGGAAGCACGCCAGGATCGTCTTGCTGGGGGTTGCCGGTTCGAGACCGGCCACGCTTCCACTTATTTTTTTACCTTCATTTATGAACAATTGGAACTATCCCTTTACACCTGACGAATGGCAGAGCTGTCTAAAAGTCCTTCAGCATCTGTCATGTGAACCTTATGATGCGCCTGAACTTGAACGCATGAAAACGCTTGTAACCAAGATCTACAAACAGGCCCGAAAAGTTCGCCAGCAAGCAAGTCGAATTGAAGACGGTCACCATGACCGAGCTGCTAAAGCTTGTACTGGGAGAGTTCAACAAGAAAATGGAATTGATTTATCCACTACGCCTAAAGACGAACTTAAGCGTCCAGTAGCCTGTTATGTCTGTCGAGAATCTTATCGCAAACTGCACTTCTTTTATCATCGTCTTTGCCCAGATTGTGCTGAGTTTAACTATCAAAAACGCGTAGAGCAGCCACTCGATCTGACAGGTCGCTATGCAATAGTAACAGGCGGACGCATCAAAGTAGGTTACCAAACCGCCCTAAATCTATTGCGAGCAGGAGCAAATGTTATTGTCAGTTCTCGCTTTCCAGCTAATGCAGCAACAGTCTATGCAGCAGAGCCTGATTACAAAGACTGGGCGGACAGACTTCAACTTGTTGGTCTCGATTTGCTTAATCTTGGCAGACTTGAAAACTGGATAGAAGAAATGAATCAGCGCTTGCCCCAACTGGATATCCTCGTTAACAACGCTGCCCAGACACTCTGGCGGCCACCAGAATATTACACGTCGCTGCTAGCAGTTGAACAAAGGCTTCTGCCGAGCCTTAACAACACGCGTCTGCTAACAGGCCAATCCATCTCTCAAGCACAAAATCTTCCAGCCCCGATTCTCCAAGAACCGGCTGACCCGCGTGAAATAAACAGCTGGATGCTGGAATTACAGGAAATTCCAGCTCGTGAAATGCTTGAAGCCCAAGTCATTAACTCTGTTGCACCCGCCATGCTCTGCAGTGGGCTACGTCCTTTGTTAATCAAATCACCCCATCCAGCGCGTTTTATTATCAACGTGGCATCAGCGGAAGGTCAGTTTAGCTATCCGCTCAAAACGACAACTCATGCTCATACCAATATGGCCAAAGCAGGTCTGAATATGCTCACACGCACTTCAGCCAAGGCCTATGCTCAACACAACATTTACATGAATGCCGTTGACGTTGGCTGGATCTCACCCGAAACGCCAGAACCCTTAAATCAGGTCAAAATAGCAGCAGGCTTTGTACCACCTTTAGACGCTCTGGATGCAGCAGCCCGGATTTTTGATCCAATTCGCCAAGGGCTCACAGCAAAGCCTATTTGGGGCCAGTTGCTCAAAAACTACCAACCCACTTCCTGGTAGGTTCATTTAGAGAATGCCTCTGGTAAACTCCTAAAATACTAGAGGAGCTAAACCATGACCGATTTTGAAATGATGCCCTGGCTGGAAGCCTATGCTGCAGCCCTGGCCGGTAACGCTGAAGCACTGGCTGGATTTTATGCTGTGTCCTGCCTGATTGCGGCTGACCGTCAACGTACCGCTTTTAGCAGCACCAAAGAGCTTATCGCCAGCTTTGAAAGCCTTCAGGCCTTTTATAATCAGCACGGCATCTGCCGCTTTGAGCCCGTCGAAAGCCAGCTGCTGGAAGCCCACGCCCATTATCTCAATCTGTCTGTTCGCTGGCGCTATGCCAATGCTGACGATGAAGCCCGTCTGATTGCCCAGACCACCTATTTGCTGCAAAAAATTGATGGCCATTGGAAAATCATTGCAGTCGCAACCCAGAACGAAGCTGATTTTATTTCGCGCTAATCAGCCTTATAAACGAAGCTATGGAAGCAATTTTATTGATTGGATTACCCGCCAGCGGTAAAAGCAGCTATTATCAGGGGCATTTTTTTAATAGCCATCTGCGTCTGAGTTTAGATTTGCTGCGCACCCGCCATCGTGAACAGCAATTATTACTCAGCAGCATCAAGACCCAGACCAAAGTCTGCATCGACAATACCAATGCTTCACGCGCTGAGCGGGCTCGCTATCTGGAACCTTTAAAACAGGCTGGGTATACCCTGACGGGCTATTATTTTCAATCCATTGTCAGTGATTGCCTGGCGCGCAATGCTTTACGCAAGGGCAAAGCCCGCATACCCGATGCGGGTGTGTTAGGCACCGCCACCCGGCTTGAGCTACCTGATTACAGCGAAGGCTTTAGCAAGCTCTATTATGTGCGCCTAGACTCAGGCTCAGACAAACATTTATTTATTACGGAGGACTGGCAGCATGATCTTTGACGAACTGGATCGTGAAATGAGAATCTTTGAGACGTCTCATGATCATTGTGTATTGCCAGGCCTCTGGATGGTGGCCAGACTGGATGGCCGGGGGTTTACAAAGTTAGTGCGCGAAAAACTCCAGCTGGAAGCGCCTTTTGATAAACGTTTTCATGACTGGATGACGGAGACAACCCGTCACCTGATGAACTGCGGTTTTCATGTGGTCTATGGCTATACCCAAAGTGACGAAATTTCGCTGCTGCTAGCGCAGGATGAAACCCTGTTTGGGCGCAAACTGCGTAAGTATCACTCAATTTTGGCAGCAGAAGCCAGCGCCTGTTTTGCCCGGCTGGCTGATTATCACGCGGTTTTTGATGCCCGTGTTTCACAATTGCCTAGCGTCAATAAAGTTGTGGACTATTTTCGCTGGCGCAATGAAGACGCCGCCCGTAATGCTTTAAACGCCTGGTGTTACTGGACGTTGCGGGGTCAGGGCCAAACACCTGAGTCTGCAACTCGCAATTTGTCAGGTCTGGCTTTAAGCGCCAAAAACGAGTTTTTGTTTAGCCAGGGCATTAACTTTAACGAAGTGCCTTTATGGCAAAAGCGCGGTAGTGGGCTGTACTGGGTGCAAAAAGAAAAAGTCGGGCATAATCCCCTGACGGGCGAAGACACAATCGTCTTGCGCCGTGAACTTTTGCTGAATTCAGAGCTGCCGATGAAAGACGATTACAGTAAGTTTTTACAGAAGCTGCTGGAGAGCTGAGTACAACAACACACTGCCGTTCAAAACAATTAACTTTCAAAAAAATATAAAACCGCCCTCTGTCAGATTATCTGAGAGAGGGCGGTAAGTGAATTAACTTTTGGAGCTTATTTCAGCACGCTCTGGACGCGAGCTTTGAGGGCTACAGCGTCGATGCCGTATTTGGCCAGCAGGGCTTCGGGACTACCAGACTCGGGGAAGTCAGAAACAGCCAGTTTTTCAACTCGAATCGCAGAACCATTCAGGGCATCGAGGACCAGATCGCCCAGGCCGCCAACGGAATAGTGATCTTCGAGCGTAAATACATGGCGGACACCCAGACCCTGGCACTCGTCGAGCAGGCGCTCGCTTGGGAAGGGCTTGAGGCTATAAGCGTCGATCACGCGCACATGGATACCGGCTTCGGCCAGTTCATCAGCTGCTTTAAGGGCTTCCTGAACCACATAGCCCGTTGCCAGGACAACCGCTTTGTCCTGGTCTGAAGAGCGCAGGACTTTGTAATCACCCAGCGGGAACTGCTCATCAGGGCCGTAGAGCACTGGAGCGTTGCCGCGGAAGTTACGCATATAGCAGAAGCCATCATGTTCAAGAATGCTCTGAGTCAGCTTATAAGCGCTGACATAGTCAGAGGGGCAGACCACAACCGCTTTGGGAATGGCGCGCATAAAGCCGCAGTCAGCCATGGCCATCTGCGAAGCGCCGTCTTCACCAATTGAAATCCCAATATGTGAACCGACCACTTTAAGATTGGCCTGAGAATAAGCACCCATTTCAATCTGGTCAAAAGCACGCTCAAAGAAGCGAGCAAAAGAGTTAGTGACCGCCACTTTGCCAGTGCCCGCTACGCCAACGCCCACTGAAATCATGTTCTGCTCAGCGATGCCGCACTCGATGTGACGGTCAGGATTGGCCTGGGCAAAGCGATCGCTAAAGGTCGAGTTGCTGACGTCGCCGTCAATCACCCAGACGCGGTCGTTCTGACTGCCATAATCTTTAAGCGCATCGCCATAAGCGGCACGGGCCGAGTTGGGCTTGCTGCCGTCGAAGTTATTTTTAGACAGGCTGTCTTCGAGTTTAACAGCGGCGGGCTTTTCGTAAGTGGGGAAGTTCTGTTTAGACTGAATCAGGCTCTCAACATTGAGATCATCAGCGACTTTGAGTTCTTCAAAGGCTTTTTCACGCTCTTCGGGCTTAAGCGCTACGCCGTGCTTTTTGAGTTTGCCAGAGACAAACGACACGCCGTAACCTTTTTCGGTGTCAGCGACGATACAAAAAGGCTTGCCTTTGTTGGCGCGAACCTGTTCAAAGGTTTCAGCAATCGCATCCATGTCATGACCATTGATACGGGCCACGCTCCAGCCAAAAGACTTAAACTTTTCGTCCAGGGGCTCGCTGTCAACAATTGCATCGCTAAAGTTGCTCTGCTGAATTTTATTGCGGTCAACAATCGCAATCAGATTGTCGAGTTTGAGTGAGCCAGCCAGCATCGCAGCTTCCCAGACCTGACCTTCGTTGATTTCGCCATCACCGAGCAGGACGTAGACTTTTTGGTCGCTGTTAGAGCGCTTGTAGACTTCAGCCATGCCAACGCCAATTGACAGACCCTGACCAAGAGAGC
>CAJYHH010000275.1 GCA_913773825.1 Candidatus Sericytochromatia bacterium
GCCAAGCTTGAAGACCTTAAACCCGCTGATTTACATAAGCTGGGGCGTAAAGATCCAGAGGCCTTTTTTAAAGCTTTGCTGCCCGCGGCGCTTGAATCTGAACGTCAGTTTGGCGCACCTGCGGTCATGACCTTGGTTCAGGCCGCGGTAGAATCTGATTTTGCCCGTTCACCAATTGGCGGGTATAACCTGTTTGGGATTAAAGGCTCAGGCCCGGCAGGCTCCGTTAAGCTGAATACCCGTGAAGTGATCAAAGGCAAAAATCACTATGTCAAAGAGCCGTTTGCCAAGTTCAACAATTTTTATGAAGCGGTTAAAGGTCATGGCAAGCTTTATACCAAGAAGCCCTATGCCAAAGCCATGGAGCAGTTTAAAAAAGACAGTGACGTAATGAAATTTATCGACAATGTCGCTAAAATTTACGCCACCGATCCCCAATACGCCCGCACGCTTAAAACCCGCATTAAAGAATACGGCCTGATGGGTTTAGTCCAAGAAGGCCGTTCAGAACTGCCTCCTCGCGCTGCTGAATAAACTTTAGTTATGGTTTGAGAGCAGTTTATCGCTGTGGTTTGCGGCGAACGCCGCGAACCGGCTCAGCGATCAAGGGATCGTCGGGCCAATAGTGTTTGGGGTAACGGCCTTTAAGCTCTTTTTTGACTTCTGGGTAAGTCTCACGCCAAAAATTGGCCAGATCACGCGTGACCTGGACCGGACGCTGAGCCGGAGATAAAAGGTGAATCAGGACCGGGACTTTGTCGTTAAGCACCCGTGGGGTCTGGGCCAGACCAAAGAGTTCCTGGAGTTTGACTGCTAATACAGGCTCTTCGCCGCTATAGTCCAGGCGAATCTGTGAACCGGTGGGGACAGTCAGATAACTAGGCGCCAGCCGGCCCAGCTCCATCAGACGTTGATGGCCAATCCGATAATCTAAAGCCTGCTGCAGGATCTCTTCATTGATCAGGTCTAAACGGCGTAAACCCTCTAAAAAGGGCAGAAGCCAGTCTTCAAGCTCGTCTTGCAGACTTTGATCGTCCATCGCAGGCCAGTCTTCACCCGCGCGACGCCGTAAAAAATCAACCCGGGCGCGCAGCTGTTGCTGATTTTTCGACCAGGGCAACAGGCTGACTCCCCGTTGGCTGACACCCTGTAACAGAGCCTGGGCCAGCATCGCCGCATCGGGCTTGTCGATGCGCTGTTCGCTTAAGACCAAAGCTCCATAGCGCAGCTGACGGCGGGCGATCACGCGACCATTACCTGAATCAAAGCTGACTTCGGTTTGATCACTTGTCTGGTCACAGGTCAGGGCTTGTAAGCGGCTGGGATCTAAAGCAGCGGCTAAAAAGATTTTGGCTTCGCGGGGATGACCATCAAGCTCTGCAATACTCAGCCAGGGTTCACGGGCTAAGGTATCGCTGGGATCTAAAATGGCGCCACGGCCATTGGCTAAAATAAAACGCGGTTCGCCACCTGGGCGGCGCTGAGCTAAACGGTCTGGGTAAGCCAGTCCTAGTAAATAACCGATTTCTTCATAAGGGCCAAAAGCCGGTTTGAGCTTAAGTGGGGCAGCTATTTGCTCCGCGACTTTTAAAGCACGCTCACGGCGCTTACCCGCAACCGAGCGTTTACCGGCTAAGGCCTGTAATCTCAGCACCAGATCGCTGTCGCGCGTGCTGCCCGCGAGGAGATCTCGCTCAGACAACAGAGCTGCTAGTGAACAGGCCAGACCGCCGAGCTTTTCATCACGGGCTTTAAGCACCATATGACCTAAGCGCGGCGGCAGAGGCAGACGAGCTAAGGCTTTACCGTGAGCTGTAATGCGCTGTTCGGCGTCTAAAGCGCCCAGTTTGGTCAGGAGTTCAATCGCCTGTTGCCAGGCTGATGAGGGTGGGGGATCCAGCCAGAGTAAACGGCCTGGATCGCTGCTGCCCCACAGGGCTAATTCAAGCGCTAAAGGCGCTAAGTCAGCGCTCAGAATTTCAGGCGCAATTTCAGCGCTTAAACGGGCCGTTTCGCTTTCGGGCCAGAGCCTGATACAGACACCGGGCTCCAGACGGCCAGCACGACCTGCGCGCTGTTCAGCAGAGGCTTTTGAGATCGGGCGAGTCTCCAGACGGGTCAGGCCTGAATTGGGATCAAAGCGCGGTACGCGGGCCTGGCCTAAATCAATTACCACTCGAATGCCTTCAATGGTCAGACTGGTCTCCGCAATGTTGGTGGCCAGCACCACTTTGCGCTGACCCGGCGGACTGGGTGAAATGGCGCGGTCTTGTTCAGCGGGTGGTAAATCCCCGTATAAAGGTGCCAGACTGACGTGTTCAGGGAGATTTTCAGATAAGGCTTCAGTCAGGCGTCTAATCTCACCGCTGCCGGGTAAAAAGACTAAGATGCTGCCCGCCTCAGTGCTCAGGGTCTGGCGAATCACACGTTCCACATGCATAAGTTCGCGGGTATTGGCAGGTAAGGCTGCATAGCGAAGATTGACCGGAAACTGACGGCCCTGAGCAGTTAAAATTGGCGCCTCTAACAGTCCGGCTAATCTTTCAGTCTGAAGCGTGGCGGACATAATCAGCAGGCGTAAGTCTTCGCGTAGGCCCTGCTGCACTTCACGGCAAAGTGCCAGACCCAAATCAGCCTGCAGGCTGCGCTCATGAAACTCGTCAAAAATAATCAACCCATAGCCCTCTAAAGACGGGTCTTCTTGCAGCATGCGCGTCAGAATGCCTTCTGTCACCACTTCAATTTGAGTTTTAGCGCTGACTTTGCTTTCAAGCCTGACGCGAAAACCCACTGTTTCACCAGCTGACTCGTTTAAAAG
>CAJYHH010000276.1 GCA_913773825.1 Candidatus Sericytochromatia bacterium
TCTACATCTGGCTGGCTGAGCATCGCCCGATCCCGTGAGCCGATGTAATTGGGGCGCACCAGGGCATAGAGCCAAGAGGGACTCAGAGTATAGTCGACAACTTGGCGGGGCTGAATCTCAGCGTGAAGTTGGGCAAACACCGCTTGATCCATTTCGTTTAGCTCAGGCACAGTTGGCGTGGGGACTAAAAAACCAATTGTTTGATCAGCTGTTTTAAACTGAGCGCGCCGAATCAGATGTTCAACTTTGGTAATGGGATTCCAGATCACCAGTGCTTCTTCAGCTGTTGTCTCAGCATAACCTCTAAACGCCAATCCGCAGGCCAAGGCTGACTGCTGAGCCAGTAAAACTGAAATAAACAGCAGCAGCCCGAAGCCCCAAGCAGACTTTATCACTTAGCGATGGGCCGGTTCCTGGCCGTTGGCCACGCGCTGAAAATGCAGGCTCATAAAGAAGGCTGAAATCACTGAAAAAGCCGCACAGGCAGCCAGGACCCAAAAAACCTGTGACCAGCCCATCGTATCCGCGAGTTTACCTGCTCCCCAGGTTGCCAGTGCGCCGCCGATATAGCCAAAGCCGTCAATAAAGCCTGCACAGGTGCCAGCGCCTTTCGGGCCTGCAATATCGAGTGTTAATGCACCAGCTGACATCGAATAAGGGCCAAGCAGAAAAAAGCCGCTCAGACCCAACAGCACCACAATCAGGCCATGGTTGATGTTTTGACCTTCTGGGCCGCCCGTCAGGACGGCAATGCCAACGAGCGATAAAAACAGGCCGACTAACATGATCCACATCGCTTGGGCGCGGTCGTGGCGAGCGTGTTTGTCGGTGTACCAGCCCAATAGAATCGTCCCCAGACACCCTAAAAGGGGTAACAGAGCTGAACCAAAGATCGCGCTAGCATTGCCCATGCCAATATCGACTAAAAACTTAGGCGTCCAAAAAATAAAAATCGAGCGCAAAAAAGTCGTCAGAAAAGCAAACAACAGCAATTGACGAAACAGCGACATGCCCATTAGGGTGCCGATAATTTTACCGGTACTTACTTCGCCTTCGCTTTCAAAATTGGCGAGGGAAGTTTCGCCAGAGCCATGACCAAAAGTGGTGCCTGGCACAACATCCTGAGGGGATTCTTTTGAGGCCAGATAAGACCAGATCCAGACTAAAATCATCAGCAAGGCGGGATAAATAAACAGCTTGTCCCAGCTTTGGCCCAGACTAACCAGCCAGCCAGCAAAGAGGGTGGCGACCACACCACCAAACTGAAAGTTTAAGCTGATCCAGCCCATGACAGTCCCGTTACGCTCAGGCTCATACCAGCCGCCGATCACTTTGGCCAGGCCACCCCAACCCATTGAGAGAAAATATCGGCAGACACACCAGACCACGGTAAACCATAAAATTGAACTGCCAAACGCAAACACCAGATTGCAGATAATCGCACCTGCTAAACCCAGTAAGAAAATCTTTTTGCCGCCGATTTTGTCGGCTAAGGGCCCATTCAAAAATTTGCCGATGGCATAGACCACTTCTGAACTTGCGCCAATTAAACCGAGATCGGCGTTTGAATAGTTAAAGGCTTTACCCATTAGTGGTAAGGCTGCTGATAAGTTTTGGCGCACCATATAGTAGCCAATATAGCCAAATAACATCACAAAAAAGGTTGAAAGCCGCCAGCCTTGAAGTCGTTTAAGATCGCTCTGCGAGAGTTCCATGGTCCGTCCAAAAAAATCGGGATTTGTCCCAAATTAGCATGATTCAGGGTTTTAGGCTGGTAGAGAGGTCACAAGCGCGCTTTGCGCACTACGTGCGCAGTGGTGAGTTATGGGTTTTGGGTGGTGGGTTTCAGACAGGGATCCAGGCATGGTTGTCAAATTCCTTTGGTTCTTTACTCCTACCTACTCCCTATTTTCTACCTTTAGGGGGGGCTAAACGACGCTCTGCGTCACTGCACCGACGGGCAAAGCCCGTCTCTGTTATTCTGAATAAAAATGCTGGAGGCCCGCTGGTGCAGAATAATCAGCAGAATATGCAGGGTAAAATTTGTCTGATTACAGGGGCGACTTTAGGGATTGGCAAAGTCACAGCCCTGGAGCTCGCGCGCCAAGGGGCAACCGTTGTGCTGGTGGGCCGTAATCCTGAACGCACAGCTGACGTGGTCAGCTGGATTAAAGCTGAAACGGGTAATCAGCAAGTAGAGGGTTTACTGGCAGATCTATCGCTTCAGACAGAAGTCAGACGTGTGGCAACTGAGTTTAAAGCGAAATATCAGCGTTTGGATGTGTTGATTAATAATGCTGGAGCTGTGTTTACCAAGCGTGAAGTGACGGCTGAGGGTTTTGAGCAGACTTGGGCCCTAAATCATCTGGCTTATTTTTTGCTGACATATGAATTGCTGGATTTACTTAAACAAAGTGCACCTGCGCGGATTATCAATGTCTCATCAATGGCGCATATGGGTGATAGTCTGAACTTTGAAAATCTGCAGGGTGAAAAAAGCTATCGCGGCATGAAAATCTACGGCCAGTCGAAGCTGGCCAATGTGCTGTTTACGTATGCGCTGGCCCGTCGTCTGGCAGGTTCTGGTGTGACGGTTAACTGTCTGCATCCTGGCGTGGTGGCAACCGGTTTTGGTCATAACACACCGGGTGCATTAAAGCTGTTTGCCTCGCTGGCTAAACCTTTACTGATTACCCCTGAAAAGGGAGCCGCGACAACGATTTATCTGGCTAGTTCAGCTAAAGTCAGGGGTGTCAGCGGACGTTACTTTGATAAGTGCCGAGCCGTGCCTTCTTCAGGTGTGTCTTATGACGAGGCTCTCCAAGAAAAACTCTGGCAACTCAGTCTTGAGCAAACGGGTCTGACTTAGGGTCTGCAAACAGGCCTGAGCCAGTCAAACCTGGTTTAAACGCGACTGTCCAGCGAGATCGAGAAGGATTACAATTGAGGCACCTAAACAAACTGGAGCCCTGTATGCAAAGCCTTGTCTCGATCCTGATGACGCTGATCTTATTATCGGGCTGTGCGGCCACACAGGCTGCGTCTAAAGCTGAGCCTGAGCCGGCTCAATCTCATTTTTTGAATTTTCCTGATGGCTTTATCTGGGGGACAGCAACAGCGGCTTATCAGGTTGAAGGCGGGATTCGCAATAACTGGTCAACAGCTGGTTTTGACGCAGGGGCTTCAGTTAATCACTGGCAGCGCTATGCAGAAGATTTTGAACAGGCTCGTAAAATGGGCACTTCGATGTATCGGATGTCGATTGAATGGTCTCGGATTGAGCCTGAGCCAGGTCAGTATGATCAGGTTGCTATTCAGCATTATCGTGACATGTTTGCTGAGCTGCGCCGTCAGGGTTTAACCCCGATGGTGACGATGCTTCACTTTACGCTGCCGGTCTGGTTTGAAGCCAAAGGGGCGTTTAGCAAGACCGAAAACATCGACGATTATATCCGCTTTGTCAGTCTGATGGCTCGGACTTTTAAAGATGAAGTGAACTGGTGGAACACCATCAATGAGCCGCTGGTTTATGCCTTTAAAAGTTACGATGAAGGCAGCTGGCCGCCGTTTCAAAAAGATCGCAATTTAGCTTTGCGCGTTGTCCGCAACCTGATCCTGGCTCATGGCCGGGCTTATCGGGTGATTCACGCTCAGGACCCGATCGCCTGGGTGGGCTATGCCCATAACGTCACGTTACTCCACCCCAACTGGCCTTTAAATCCGGTCGATCAGATCATGACGGGCGTTCAGAGCTATCTGTTTAATCAGGCTTTTTGGGATGCGATTGTTCATGGCCAGATTGATTTTCAGGCCCCAGGGCTTGATCGCTTGGTGATTCCTTATCAGCGTGAGTTGCAGGGTTCAGTGGACTTTATTGGCATTAATTACTACACCCGTTATATGGTCACAGCCAGTGGCAGCACCCTTACACGCTCAGGGGCCCCAGTAAATGATCTAAATTGGGAAATTTACCCAGACGGGATGCTTGAGACGCTACGCATGGCGGCTCCTCATGCTAAAGCGCTGGGCGTTCCGATTATGATTACTGAAAACGGGATCGCAGATGCCAAAGACAGTCAGCGGCCTAAGTTTATGCTTGAACATCTCAATCAGATTTGGCAGGCGATTCAGGAAGGCATTCCGGTTCATGGCTATTTACACTGGAGTTTGATCGACAATTTTGAGTGGATTGAACGTTATGAGCCCCGTTTTGGCCTGATGGACGCTGAGCGCAAATGGCGTCCGTCTGCGTATCTGTATCGAAAAATTATTGAGGGCAACGGTTTTCCGGCTCAATGGCTAAAAGAGACGCCGACCGAACTTAAGCGTGAATTCTAAAATTGATACTGACATTTGGCTGATACTCATGTTGTCTTGCTCGCTTTAAAGACCCTGGCATAGAATCAAAACTGAAAGTGAGGGGATCAGCATGAAAACAATTCTGGGTATTGGCAGCGGAATAGTGTTTCTGTTCAGTTTGTTGATGGTCTGTATGTTTGGTGCAGAGCTGTTTGGCTTTCATGCTTTAAACGGTGAACACAGCACAAGCGTGGTGTTTGCCTGTTTGGTCTTTTTTCTGGCTACAGGTGCTGGCAGCGCCTGGTTGACCCGCTGGTCTTTTAAGCCTGAGCGTCCTTTAGATGCGCCGCCTGCAGATTCACACTCCCAAGTTCGGATGGTGTTAAACCTAGTTCAGCGCAGCGGTGGTGATGTGACCGTTTTGCAGGTGGCCAGTGAAACCGGTTTGAGCATTGATCAAAGTCGTAAAGTCCTTGAAGATCTGGTGACCGAAGGTGTGGCTCAGATGAATGTGGATGATGAGGGCGTGATTTTGTACGATTTTCCAGAGTTGCGCAGCCTGCGTCCCCGCCAGCAGACTTCAGACTATCTGCCTCCTCGCGATTTTTCTTAAGCTTGTTAGAGTCTTTAGAAAGTACTTCAGGTTTGAGTCTTTAGGCCCGATAATGACAGTCTATGCAGATTCATCCCAAGCCCACTCCTTCCAGGCAGACGCGCCAGGTCAATCAACCGGCAAATGCAAATGCGACAAATCAAGCCCGTCAGGCTCATACTGCATCAAAATCTTCTGCTAATAAGGGCAAAAGTGAGACAAAGCCGCAGACTCAGCCTGTTTTAGAGTCTGATCGGCTCAATCGTCGTTTTACGCCCGAAGAAAGTTCT
>CAJYHH010000277.1 GCA_913773825.1 Candidatus Sericytochromatia bacterium
GCCGACCACAGCGCCATCACGGGCGGCCATTTCCATTAACAGCACGCCGCCGAGCTGGGCCATGGCTTCGATAATCAGCACACCAGGCATAATCGGCACATTGGGAAAATGCCCCTGAAAAAAAGGCTCAGAAATCGTGACGTTTTTATTGCTGGATCGGGTGCTGGAGCTTGAACCCGGCAAACGCGCTATCGCCATTAAAAACGTCACGATTTCTGAGCCTTTTTTTCAGGGACATTTTCCCAATGTGCCGATTATGCCTGGTGTGCTGATTATCGAAGCCATGGCCCAGCTCGGCGGCGTGCTGTTAATGGAAATGGCCGCCCGTGATGGCGCTGTGGTCGGCGAAAAACTGGCTTTGCTAACTGGCGTCGATAAAGTGCGCTTTCGGCGTAAAGTCATCCCCGGTGACCAGCTGCGTTTAGAAGCTGAGATTTTAAAAATCCACGGCGTGATGGGAAAAATCCGCACCAGTGCAACGGTTGACGGTCATTTAGTCAGCGAAGGCGAACTGCTATTTTGCCTGGCGGACGCTGACTCATGAAACCCCATAGTCTGCCGGCAGGTTCGCTGGCTGTACCTTTGATTCACCCCACGGCCTGCATCGATCCCAGCGCAAACATTGAGCCCGGTGCTGAAATTGGCCCTTACGTCACAATCGGCGCTTATAGCCAGATTAGCGCCGGCACCAAAATCAGCGCTCACGCGATTATTGGAGACTATACCCGCATCGGCCGGGATTGCCGGATTTATAGTCATGCTGTGGTGGGCTCTCCTTCTCAAGACCTCAAACATCTTGAAGGCAGTGAGTCCTGGCTGATTATCGGTGATCGCAACAAGATCCGTGAGTTTGTTACGATTAACCGCGCCACGGCTGAAGGCGGCTTGACCCGCATCGGCGATGACAATTTATTTATGGCCTATGCCCATGTCGCCCATGACTGCCAGCTCGGCAGCCGGATTGTGCTGGCTAACGGTGCGACCTTAGGTGGACATGTCCAGCTTGAAGATGACATTATTATTGGCGCCAAAAGCGGAATTCATCAGTTTGTGCGGATCGGTCGTCTGGCGATGGTAGGCGCAATGTCGCGAGTCTGTAATGACGTGCCGCCGTTTATGCTGGCATCTGGCTCACCGCCTAAAATCTACGGCCTTAACAGCGTCGGCCTGCGCCGTGCAGGTCTTGCCCGTGAGACCCGCTCAGCGCTTAAACAGGCCTTTCAGCAGCTTTATCGCCGTGGCCTGACCCAGCCCCAGGCCTTAGACAGCATGAAAGCGCTCTCACAGGCTGATGAAACCAGTCATCTGGCCGACTTTATCGCCACCAGCCAACGCGGCTTAGTCGGCGCAGCCCCACCAGACTGGGAAGTCCCGGTAGGCTAAGATGACCAGGTTCGGCCTACGCCCACGGCAAGTCAGTCTGGGCATGGGCGCCCTGGCTGCTTTGACAGCTTTGCTACTGCTCGAAAAACGCTACCCGCTGCGACCTGGCTCCGCGATCACACATCAACGGCGTGCGCTTAATCTCAGCCTTTGGCTAATCGGCTTAGGTGCCACACAGACCCTGAATAAATTCTTAGCCCCCTTACAAACAGCCTCAGAAACACGCAGCAAAAACCTGCTGCAAAGTGCCCTTACACTTCTGCTGCTCGACTATACACTTTACCTTTGGCATGGACTCAATCACCGTTTGCCCCTTCTTTGGCGCTTTCATCGCGTCCATCATGCTGACCCTGAGCTGGATGCCACAATGGCCTCTCGTTTTCATCTGATTGAATTGCTGCTTGGCAGTCTCTGGCGCGTGGGGCAAATCCGATTGCTGGGTGTGACTCAGCGCGAACTGGCAATCTGGCAGAGCCTGTTACAGCTGTCGATTTATTTTCATCACGCCAATCTCCATCTGCCGCCCCACCTTGAGAGGCGCCTATCGCGCTGGTTGATCACGCCCCGTTTACATGCGATTCATCACGGCAATCAGCCCGAGCTGACCCATCGCAATTTTTCGGCTGGCTTGATGCTCTGGGATCATTTACATCAAACTTATCAAGCACCCGGCACAGAAGAGCCCGTAATCGGTTTACCTGATCAGCCCGCCATCAAACAAACCTTGTCTGCTCTGTTATTGAGCCCCTTTAGGAAACGCTGACCATGACCGAAAGTAACGTTTCTCATCCAGACTCACCTCACGCCCCAAGCAGCCTGGCTTTTGCCATCCTGACACTGTTTATTGCCATGGCTTCTATTCAGGGCGGGGCGAGCATTGCCAAAAGTTTGTTTCCGGTTTTGGGAGCGCTGGGCACCACCGCCCTGCGCGTCAGTCTGGCCGCGCTGATGCTGGCGGCTTTTTTTAGGCCCTGGCGTGGTGGTTTTAATCAATCACAGATCTCAAGCGTGCTGCTTTATGGCCTGGCCTTAGGCTCAATGAACCTGATGTTTTATCTCGCATTGGCGCGGATTCCGCTGGGTGTAGCCGTCACGCTGGAATTTTCAGGCCCGCTGCTGCTCTCAGCCCTTACATCCCGACGCCTGATCGACGGACTCTGGATATTACTGGCTTTAGGCGGCATGTTATTGCTGATGCCGCTAGGCGAATTTTCAGCTGCCCTTGACCCAATTGGCGTCGCTTTTGCATTAGGCGCAGGCTTGAGTTGGGCGCTATATATCATCTTTGGCCAACAAGCCAGCCGCCAGATGGCGGGTACCCGCGCATCGTCACTTGGCATGCTGGTTGCGGCGAGTCTTGTTCTGCCCATGGGAATCTGGCAGACCGGTGAAAAATTGCTTAATCCAGAGCTCCTGCTGCAGATTCTGCCACTGGCCTTACTTGTTGCGATTTTATCCAGCGCCCTGCCTTATTCACTTGAGATGATTGCGCTTAAGCGCCTGCCCGCTAAAACCTTTGGGATTTTAATGAGCGTTGAGCCCGCTTTAGCAGCACTCTCGGGCCTGATTTTTTTGCATGAAATGCTCACACCTCTGCAATGGTTAGCCGTGCTCTGCGTGATGTCAGCCTCTGTTGGCAGCGCCATGTCAGCCCGGATTCCGGTTGAAGAACTGCCAAACTAAACTTATTCGCTACAGCTTGAAAACCCATTGCCACTCAAAGTCAGGCCGCAGCTAAAATCTGGCCCCGTAAGCCTTAACTCAACCAGATGGGTATCGCCGTAGTCATTACGAAAAATCAGGCTCTGAACGTCATTGCCAACAATTCTGACATTGGTCAGACGATAACGACTGGCTGCATTGTGTTCACTCCGCGCCAGCTCATTTTCTGTTTTTTTAATCCGCTCAAGCGTGCGTTTATCAAACTTGAGATCAGCAAATTTTTTATCGTACATTTGCCAATCAAGATCTTCATCTGCGGCTTTGATGACCCTGACCATATCTGTTGGTTTGGAACGCGCGTTTGCAGCCGGACAGGTTAAACAGAAAACAAGACCCAGAAATATCAATTGGCGCATGCTGAAATCCTAAACAAGTTTGCCAGTTATTCAAACACAGGGATTTTATTCTGACAAGCCCGCTTAAGCAGTCAGATCCACCTGTCCAAGAGACCAGTCATCTACTGTTCTCACGTTCAACTTGCGCAGCAGATCGACCACACAGCATAATACCCAGCATGGCAACGCAGACTTCCAATTCAAACAAATCCTCACAAGACGGCAAAGGCCCTAAACCCCAACGTTGGCGGGACACCCTGACAGGCGCCTTTCGTTATAGTATTCCAGCTCTTAAACTCGTCTGGGAAACCGCACCCGGCCTGACTATTCTTTTGGCTATCTGTACTTTAGTCGCAGGTTTAGTCCCTGCTGCCATTGCGTACACAGGCAAATTACTGGTTGATAGCGTCGTAGCGGCCTTAGCAGCCCCTAGCGAAGTGCTGCGCAACCAGGCCATGCAATACGTGATCTTAGAAGGTGTGCTGATTATTGTTCAGCTGGCCGCCCAAAAAGGAATTGGCATCTGCCAGTCTTTACTGCGCGCGATGTTAGGTCATAGGGTCAATGTACTGATTCTTGAAAAAGCACTTGAGATGTCTTTGCCCCAGTTTGAAGACTCTGAGTTTTATGACCGACTGACGCGCGCCCGGCGTGAAGCGTCAACCAGACCGCTGAGTCTGATTAACCGTCTGTTTGGCCTGATTCAGAACACCATCTCACTGATTACCTACTGCGCCTTATTATTGGCCTTTTCGCCCTGGGCGGTGGTGATTCTGGCCGTTGCCGCTTTACCTTCGTTCTTTGCTGAAACTAAATTTTCGGGTGATGCCTTTAGACTGTTTACCTGGCGTGCCCCTGAAGGCCGCGAACAGACTTATTTAGAGATGCTGATTGCGCGCGAAGATTACGTCAAAGAAGTCCAGCTCTATGGCCTGGGTCCGCTGTTTTTGCAGCGCTACAAAGATATCTTTCAAAAAGTTTTTAAAGAAGACCGCGAGCTGACCTATAAGCGCAATCTCTGGGGCCTGGCCCTGGGTGTCCTCAGCAATCTGGCGCTGTATGGCGCTTATGGCTGGACCGTCCTTGTCACCCTGGCTGGCCGCCTGACCTTAGGCGAAATGACCATGTATATTGCGGTGTTCCGCCAGGGCCAGGGGGCTTTTGCCAGTATTCTTAACAGTATTGGCGGAATGTACGAAGACAATCTGTATCTTTCAACTCTGTATGAGTTTTTAGGCCAGCCCTCGCCCAAATTTGGTGGGGATATCACCACAGGCACCCGGCCCGGTGATGGTCTACGCTTTGAAAACGTCAGCTTCCGCTACCCAGGTTCCACCCAGGACGCGCTTGAAAAAGTCAATCTCCATCTGCGTCCAGGCTGTAAATTAGCTTTAGTCGGCGAAAACGGCTCAGGCAAAACCACCCTAATCAAGCTGCTGACAAGACTTTACGAACCCAGCGAAGGCCAAATTACCTTAGACGGCGTTGAGCTCAAAGACTGGGAAATCAACGTGCTCAGAGAGCGCATTGGCGTAATCTTCCAGGACTTTGCCCGCTACCAGATGCTGCTGGGTGAAAACATCGGCGCAGGTGATCAGCAGCATTTTTATGATGAGCCCCGCTGGCAGGCCGCTGGCGAAAAAGGCATGGTGACATCCTTTTTAGATCGCCTGCCTCAGGGTTACCATACCCAGCTTGGCCGCTGGTTTAAAGACGGCCAGGAATTATCCGGTGGCCAATGGCAAAGAATTGCTTTAGCACGAGCCTTTATGCGCGGCCGCGCCGATATTCTGATTTTAGATGAACCCACTTCTGCCATGGACCCCGAAGCTGAAGCCCAGATCTTTGAACGCTTCCGCGAAATGACTGAAAACCAGATGGCAATTGTGATTTCTCATCGTTTTTCGACTGTGCGCATGGCTGACGAAATTGTGGTGCTTGAAGGCGGTCACGTGATTGAGCAGGGCAGCCACGAGCAGCTGATGCAGGTTGATGGCGTGTATGCCCGCCTGTTTATGATCCAGGCCCAGGGGTATAGGTAGGGAGCAGCCTTCGGCTGCGTTTTGGGTGATGAGTTAAGTGCTTGTAGCAGAGCCCGTAGGGCGATGTGTATAAGGCACTTATGCAGAACCGTAGGTTCTGTAGGGTGGTGAGTTGAAGACAAAAACTCAGTTATTTGGTGAGAGTGTAAGTTAAGTGGTGTAAACCTCCAAAGCCGTTAAGATAAAGGCAAGGAGGAAGTATGGACGACGAAAAGAAAGCCCTGATTCATGAGCTGGTGAAAGTGGGCAAGCTCAAAACCGTTGAG
>CAJYHH010000278.1 GCA_913773825.1 Candidatus Sericytochromatia bacterium
GCCTTTGGGGCTCTGTACAACCGTCAACACAGACTGAGTCGGCGCAATATTAAAGCTGGGGTCCAGATCGGCTTTGAGTGCGTCAATTTTAAAGGCTTTTTTAATTTCATCTGCTTTGGTTTTGCGAGCAAAGCGTCCACACATAATCTGATCTCCAGGTATTAAAAGTCTCTGTCTAAAGTCTTTGTCTATTTTCGCAGTTTTGAAGATCTGAGAGAAGCCGGAAGCTTCAAGTGTTTGAAATTTCATTTTTTTGGGTTAGTCTAGAGTGAGATTTCCCTGATTTTGAAGTTCTTTTATGATTTGGGTACTTTTATGAATAAGCTTCTTGTTTCCGCCTTTGGGCTTACGGCTTTGTCACTTTTTGCCTGTCAGGCTGTTCCTCAACCTACACCTGAGCGCAACCAGCTTGCCAGTTTTCGTGCTCAGCGAGCTTCGATTGCGATTGATACGCAACTGGGTGAAGCAGCGGTTGCCAATGAAGCCGCTTTAACAGAAGAAATTGGCACCGTGATTCTGAAAGGTTTGCAAAAAGAAGCGGGGAAGTTTCCCATGACCCGTGATGTTCACGCCAAACATCATGGCTGTGTCAAAAGCTTTTTTGAAGTCAATAACGCAGCTCTGCCCCAGCAACTGCGCGTGGGTGTCTTTGCCCGCAATCAGAGCTACCCCAGCTGGATTCGTTTTTCAAACGGTCAGGGCAAACCCAAAAATGATATTGATGGCGATATTCGCGGTTTTGGCCTCAAGCTGATGGGGGTGCCAGGTGCCAAGCTGCTCGAAAACGAGCGCAATGAGCAGACCCAGGATTTTCTGCTGATTAACACGCCAGATTTCTTTATTAAAAATCTGCCTGACTATGTCGGCTTTATCGAAGCCACAACCAATGGCGGTTTAGGTTTGGCTGGCTATGCCATCACTCACCCAGGAGTGATGTACAAGATTTACAAAATCTTTGGCCAAAAAGTCGCTAACCCGCTTGAAATCGACTTCTTTAGCACCACGCCCTATAAACTCGGCAGCACAGCGGTTAAATATCGCGTTAAAAGCTGTCAGCCCGGCAAAACCCCGATGCCGTCTAATCCTACGCCGAATTTTCTGCGTGAAAACCTCAGCCGTAGTTTAAACAATCAGGAAGCCTGCTTTACCTTTATGGTTCAGCTGCAAAAAGATATCCGCAGTATGCCAGTAGAAGACTCTACCGTGCATTGGGATGAAAATCAGTCTCCCTGGCTCCCGGTTGCCAATATCCGGATTCCGGCCCAGCGCTTTGATAGCGAAGCCCAGATGGGCTATTGCGAAAACATGTCTTATACGCCCTGGCATTCATTGCCTGAACACAAACCTTTAGGTGCTGCCAATCGCGTGCGCAAAACGGTCTATGAGCAAGTCTCGCAGTTCCGCCATCATCACAATAGTGCCCCTCGCAAAGAGCCCACCAGCCACGAGTTAAGGCTCTAAGCCGCCTTCGGTGACGGTGGTGGGTTTTGAGTGTTGGGTTTAAAGATGAAGACAAACGAAGATCATCGGGCTTTTACAGCTTGTTTTCTTCTGTCTTTAACTTACCACCCATAACCATAACCCATCACGCCGGCCCTGCCGGCTTATGGTAGCATGAGGGCTAGAATGACCGGTTTAGAACTGTCTGAACCCGTCAGACTCTTGTTTAAGAGGCGCTATATGCATATCGATTTTGATGAAGAACTGTTAGGTTTTTGCCCTGAGTTGCGTCTGGGACATCTGATCGCCAGTGTTGATATTGCTCCGAGCCCACCCGATTTTTGGGAAATGGCAGACCCCGTGTTGCAGGATATCTCTCATATGACGGCGGATGCCATTCGGCGCCAGCCTGTGATTGCTGCGTCCAGAGCGGCTTATAAAGCCTTTGGCCAGGATCCCAGTCGCTATCGCCTTTCAGCCGAAGCCCTACATCGTCGTCTGATGAAAGATCAAGGTTTGTACCATCTTTCAAATGTGGTGGATATGATCAACTTTGTCTCGCTCGAAAGTGGCTTTTCGATTGGAGGCTATGATGAAGATGCGATTGATAAACCGGTGCTTTTGCGCTTAGGGACAGCAGATGACATTTACCCTTCAATTGGGCGTGGACATTTAAATATTAAAAATTTGCCGGTTTTAGTTGATCGCCAGGGCCCTTTTGGTAATCCAACCAGTGATTCCGCCCGTACCTCCATTCGCCCCGATACTCATCATGTCTGGCTGGTCTTTTTTGACTTTGACGGCCAGGGTCCGCTTGAGGCGGTACTAGAAAGCACCTGCCATTTGCTTGAAGATTTTGCCGGCGCGAGAGAAGTTGAATATGACGTCCAGTCCGCTGACTAAGCCCCTGCTGTTTACCGAACAGCCTCATCTGGAATTAATCTGCCGCTTTTTAAGCGGAGAGTTTTCATTATTTGCCCTTCAACGCAGTCTGTCTGAGCCGATCTGGCCAAATGAACTCCACCAGCGGCTTCAAACGCTTAATTGGCGTGATGAGCAGATTTATTTACAGCTGGAATCACGGCTTAAGCAGGAGATTACGCCCGCTCAGTTGGCCCATTGGGAGTTATTAAGAGTTTTGCCCTGGATGATCAGCGCTGAGCCTCGGGCCTGTCGCAGTGTTGAGATCAGCCGCCGCTTGCAGCTTCAGGGTTTACACTTTTTAGCCCCAATTGGTGAAGCCCTGGCGGTGGGTGAGTTGCCTGACGATCCGGTAAAAGTCTTTGACTGGGATTTAGTTCGCAACGTGATTGTTGAGTTAAAACCTGCCGCTGAGCTGATTTTGCACAGCCTGGAGCGGGGGGAAATACAGATCACGGATTTGGGGGCTGATGGGGAGGATTTCACGGATGGGGATGCGTTGACACTGGATTTGGGGTATCGGATTTCTGAACTGTTGAGGCCTTTGCTGGTTGCTGATGAAGTGACCGGTGAGAGCCGGGCTGATTGGCGGGGGGCAAATCAGAAAATTGCTGCTTGGTTAGAGCAGCATCAGCATTTGCATGTCTGAGTCTGCAGCATTAAACTGGCTGGCGCAGGCGGTGGCGGCGGCTGAAAAGGCTGACTGGCCGGGTGCTGAGGCTTTGCTGGGGCCGCATGTTAGGGCGCAACATCCTGGGGCCTTACATTTACTGGGGTTGGTACGTCGAGCCCAGGGGCAGTTTGAGCAGGCTGCTGAATTATTTGAAGCTGCTTTGCAGGCCGGCGGCAGTGAAGATTTGTTGCTGGAACTGGCCCGTCTGGCTTTTGAAACCCGTGATTATGCTCAGGCCAGGCAGGCCTTTAAACAGGCTTTAGGAGTGGGTTTAAGCCTTGAAGATGCTGATTGGCATCGTTTTGCTCATGCTTTGGCAGATGGCGGTGAAGCCAAAGCCAGTCTTGAGATTTATTTGCAGTTATTACAAAAATATCCGGCTCATGCCCAGCTCTGGATGCATATGGGCAATGCCCGTTTGGCTCTGGGGCAAACGGAAGCGGCTCTTAACGCTTTTGATAAAGGCTTAGAACTCGATTCAGCCATTAGTTTGCTTTACTACAACCGGGCTCGCACGCTGCATATGCTAGGTCGCTTTGATGAGGCTGAGCAGGCTGTTAATCGGAGTATCATGCTGGACGCCAATTTGCCAGCGGCCTGGAGCCTGCTTGGCAGTATCATGCAGCGCTGTGGACGACCAGAAGATGCTCGACCAGCCTTTGAGCGGGGGCTTGAGCTGGCTCCAGATGATGCCCTGATCTGGAATAATCTCGGCACCTGTGAACAAGCGCTTTATCGCGCTGAGCAGGCCGAAGTGGCTTATCGTCAAGCACTTGAGTTTATGCCCAAACTCTGGGAAGCCCAGCTTAATCTGGCTCATTTACAGCGTGAGCGTGGCCACTCAGCTGATGCATTAGAACTGATGAACGGCTTATTAGTCGATGATCCGCTTTTGCGTTATCAAATGGCTTTTGTGCTGCCTGTGATTCAGGATCAGGAGCATGATCAAGAGCTTTGGCACCAGCGTTTAAATGACGCGATTACAGGTTTAGAAGCAGCCCCTGTGCCGTTTGATGAGCCCATGAGTCAGATTGGCCGTTTGCCCTTTTATCTGCCCTATTTAGGCGTGCCAGAACGCCCGATTTTAGAGCGTTTAGCTCGTGTATTTGAAAAAGCCTGCCCAATTTTAAACTGGCGGGCGCCGCATATTCAAAAAGTTCTGAATCACGAGCGTCAGCCAGGACCCTGGCGAATTGGGATTTTGTCGGCCTGTTTTTATCAGCATACGGTCTGGCATTTATTTGGCTATTTATTGCCTGAATTAACACGTCAGGGTTTTGAACTCACCTTGCTGTATACCGGCCAGCGTCAGGATGATGTGACTGATCTGGCCCGTGAGCAGGCCAATCATTTTTTACATTTACCTGGCGATCTGCTTCAGGCCCGTCAGCAAATTGCGGCTCAGCAGCTGGATTTGATTTTATCCTGGGATATCGGCATGGAGCCTCTGACTTATTTTCTGGCTTTTTCTCGCTTGGCGCCGATCCAGATGTTGACCTGGGGGCATCCGCTGACATCTGGATTAAGTACACAGGATTATTTTTTAACCAGTCCGGGTTTAAGTGGGCCAAAAGGACAGTCGTTTTTTAGCGAGCGCCTGTTAGAGCTGCCTCACTTTTTTGCTCATTGGGCTCACCCCGGTGAGTTTGAGGCTGAAGCGGCCCGTGCTGATTTTGGCTTGCCAGAAGGCCGACTTTATCTCTGCCCTCAGAGCCTGTATAAGTTACATCCCAGCTATGATTCCCTGCTGGCGGGTATTCTGGATCAAGATCCAGAAGGCAAACTGGTTGTACTGGCTGGCTTATACCCTGAGTGGCGCGTCAGGCTTGAACAACGCTGGGCAGGTAAGCTGGATTTAGAACGGGTAATCTGGCTGGAGCGCGTGAGTGCCGCTGAATATATTCGTTTAGTAGGCTGTGGCTCTGTGATGCTGGATACCCGACCTTTTGGGGGTGGGCTGACCATGCTTCAGGCTTTGGCGCAGGGTGTACCGGTGGTGACTTGGCCAGACGAAAGTATTAAAGGTCGTGTGACAAACGGCATTTGTCTGGAACTTGACTGGATGGATGGGGTTGTCAGCTCTGAACAGGAATATATCAGTCGGGCAATTGAGTTAGCGCAAAATTGGGGTGAACGTGAGAGGGCTGAGCTGCAGGTGCGTTATCTAGAGAACATGCAGCCTAAGCGGATGGGGAGTATGGTGGGAGCGGCGTTGTTGGAACTTTGTGAGCGACGTTTCAACGGATGACGAGTGAGAGCATCATCGACAGCAAAGTGCAGAGAAACATCAGTTCCAGTTTCATACTTTTTACCTCCACGCTTGATAAAAAGTTTATCGCCAGAATCTGTGATCAAGTTACGTGAAGAAGTCTAATTTGGATTTATTTTTAGGTTAACTTCTGGTTTTGTTGCTGCCTCTGTGAATAAGCGTCTAAACAGTTTAAAGAGTAGGTATTTCAAACCACATGCTTAAGGGCAAGTGATCTGAACTCTGAATAAAGTGCAAAAGATGGGCTTCTTTGACTTTTAAGCCACGGGTAAAAATATAGTCCAGGGTCATAAATGTCCGGGACTCATTTTCGAATTTAACGTTTTCCATGTTATGGGTTTTCATCATGTCGTGAAGATATGTGCGGCGGCGACCGTTCCAGGTATTAAAGTCACCGGCAAATAAAATCGGGCCTTGATGACTATCAATTACTTCGGCTACCTGTAACAGCTGTCGTTCAAATGCGGTGGACTGACGGAAATTAATAAAGTGGCTGTTAATCACCAGCAACTGGCCCGGATAGTTCTGAATGCCGTAATAGGCAAAAGCTGTGCTTTTGGGGGTATGTAAAAAAGGCTCACGTACAGGCCCGTGACGATTAAAGGCGCGCTCTTGATGAATTCGGGAGCCGGTTAAGACGCCGCAGGATGAGCCACAGCGATCAAGGGCAAAACTTTCGCCGAAGATCCAGCTATAGTCAGGATCGTAGTGATTAATGTTTTCTGTGAAGTTAATTTTGGCTTCTTGCAATAAGAGCAAGTCATAAATCGGGTGCAGCCGTGAAAAGTCGCGGTCCCAGTTCTTTTTTTTGCTTTTAAAAATATTCCAGCTCAGGATGCCGTAATGCTCACCGGTGCGGAAGCAAGGTTGTTCACTTTGGCCAAAATGACGCAGGCTGCTGGATTCTTGCGGGATTGTACGTGCCATATTTGCGACCTCCGACAACCGGTAATAGACCGGCAGCTTAAAACCTGTTTTAGAGATTATTATAGCGCTTGCTTAAATTACAGAGCTTAAAAAGCATACTTGTCTGAACTTTTCTGATAAGAGTTTAAGCCAAAATATATATCCTTTTGCTGTTTTTAAACAGCTGAATCAAGCTTAAAACGCTTAGCCAAATCAGACACATAAGCTTGGATTAAGCCTGTCGACTTTTGCTGCTAACAGGCTTAATCCGGCCTGTGCTGGGGTATAATGCTTCTATCCGACCAGAATCGCCAGATTGCTGATACCAGGCAGGCTCCCATGACTGAGAATAAAAAACCTTCCGCTGACGAACTCTTTGCCCATCGGCAATGGAGTGACAATCTCTCATTCAGCAATAAAGCGATGGATGAGAGCAAAAAGAAGACTGGCCAGTATGAAGAAGAGCCGCCGCCCAAACCCAAAAGTGTTCAGTCCCGTTCAACAGCTGTTCCTCAGGCTCGCATGAGCAAAGGGGGCAATCAGTTAGATCAATATGTTACCGACATGAACAAAGAGATTAACCGGGTCTCTGATGCCGTCGGTGAGCGGATTGAACATGTGGGTAAAGGCCTGTCTCAATCTGTTAAGCGGCTTGTCAAACCGATGGGCAATACAGTGAATGAAGTTGCTGAAACGGCTGCTGAAAGCATTAAGTCAATGGGAACGGGCATTGGTAAAGCCATGCTGCAGGAATTTACAACCGTTATTCGCAATCTCGGCGATAAAGTCGCGGTTAACAGTAAATCCGAAGCTGAAACCGTCTCTGCTGAAGAAGCCTTGCCAGAAGCTGAAGAAGCAGCCCCTGCTCTTAATATCAGGACCTTTAAAACCCATTTTGGTACTCTGCTCGAACAGAAAATTTTCTTTTCAACGATACATTCTCGGCCGTTTCTGACTGAGCGTGATATTGAGGTTTATCGTCCTGGTGACGCCCAGCAGGCGTTTGAATGGATGAACCGTGGCCTTGATGAAATCCGCAATTGTGCGCCTTATGGCCAGAAGCTGCCAACGCCTAAAAAAGGACCCTATATGAACATTCCGATGTACGATGTCCTCAAACAAATTAGTCATGAGGATCTCGAGAACTTTCTGCACTTTGTTCTCAATCGCCCCCAGCCCTTTCAGCAGAAAGCTCTCAAACTCTCCGAGGCCTTTGCCACATGGGTACACAAGGGCGCTCCCGAGCGCTAAAACTCATGTTCTGCTTGCTGTTGGCTGGGGCCATGCAGGCAGGAAGCCCGCGGATTGTCCATGCGGCTGAAACTCGCTCAAGCCTTGAGCAAAAAGCCTATACGGCTTATCAGCAAAAAAATTATACTCAGGCGATTGTCTATTATCGTCAGTTAATTGCGCTGGATCCCTTAGAGGTTCAGTATTATTTTAACCTTGGCGTGGCTTATCATCAGTCTGGCCAGACTCAAGAGGCGATTAAAGCTTATCGTCAGGCGATTGACTTAGAGCCTGGCTATCATGATGCTTATACTAATCTGGGTTCAGCTTATTTTCAGCTGCAGCAGTGGCCGCAGGCGATTGAGACTTTTCAGCGCGTGCTGCGGGAACGGCCTGGTGATCCAGGTTTAACGCTTAATCTGGCGATTGCCTATGAACGCTCGGGCCAATTACAAGCGGCTGTTAGCGCTTATCAGAGTGTGCTGAAACTACAGCCTGAAAATGCCCAGGCCAAAGCCCGATTAGCGGTTTTGAGCAAACAAACGGGCGTTAGCGTAACGGAACCTCAGCTGGTGGTTCAGAATCCCGCGATGCAGCAGCAGTTTCAAGAAGCGCGTGAGCTGACTGAAAATAAAAAATGGTCACAGGCTTTGCCGATTCTCAATAAGCTGCTGGTGCAGTACCCGAATTTTGCAGATGGTCAGTATTTATTGGGTCGGACTCTGACTCAATTAGGTAAACATCAGGAAGCCCTCCAGGCGTTTAGCCGCACAGTGGCTTTGCGTCCCGATCATTATGGTGCCCATCATCAATTGGCGATGAGTTATGAACGGCTCGGCCAGGATGAAAAAGCGGTAGGTATTTTGACCAATCTCTTGCAGATCAAGCCGGACTACACCCCGGCCCGTTACGATCTGGGTCGCTTGTATGAAGAAATGCAGCAAATGGACAAAGCTGTGCCGATCTTTGAAAGCCTGCTGCGTCAAAACACTCCTTATCGAGATTTGTCTTATCGCTTGGGTTGGGCCTATCATCTGCGCAATGATCTGGAGCAGGCTCAGGCTTATTATAGCCAGAGTATTCGTCAGTACCCTGACTTTGCGCCGGCTTATGTCAAGCTCAGCAAAATTGCCCTGCAAAATCAGCATTATGACTCAGCTGAAAAGCTGCTGACCGAAGCACTTAAGTTAGAGCCCCGCAGTCCCGAAGTCCAGTATCTTTTGGCGACGGTTTTATATCATCGTAAGCAGGAACCTGCTAAAGCCTTGAAATATTTAGATCAGGCCTTAGTCAGTAATGCCAATTATATTGATGCTTTGTCGCTGCGCGGGATTATGCATTATGAGGCTGGCCGTCAGCCGCAGGCGATTGCTGATTTTTTAAAAGCGCTGAGTCTGGCCCCTAAGCGGGCTGATTTGCATCGTAATCTGGCGGTTGCTTATGTCAAAGCGGGTCAGGCGCCGAAAGCAATTGCGGCTTTTGAAGCTTATTTGCTCACTTCTCCTAATGCCCCTGACAAAGATCAGATCAAGCAGTTGATTCAAGAACTGCGCAATTATCAGTCTGGTCAGTAGTGAGTCAGTGAGCTGGCTTCAGGTTACAGGCCTCAGTTATACGGTTCAACATCGCCGTTTGCTGGGGCCTGTTGATTTTAGGCTTGAACCGGGTCAATGTCTCGGGATTGTGGGCCCAAACGGAGCGGGTAAATCAACTTTGCTGCGTTTGCTCAGCGGTTATTTAAGCGCCAGCCAGGGCCGTATTAGTTTACAGGGGCAGCTGATTCATCAATTGCCTGACCGTGATCGCGCCAGGCTACTGGCCAGCGTCAATCCTCGTGAATCTTTACCGCCTTTTGCTTTAAAAGTTACGGAATACCTGCGCTTAGGGCGAGCACCCTGGCAAGACTGGTTAGGCAGCTGGACCCAAGCGGATTCAGATGCTTTAAATTCAGCTGTCGAGCGCACAGCGATTCAAACTTTACTCAACGCTGGCCTATCCGAACTCAGCAGTGGCGAATGGCAGCGAGTGCAGTTAACCCGTGCCTTGGTCCAAAATCCCCGCTTACTGCTTTTAGATGAACCTACTTCACATTTAGATGTTGGGGCACAATTACAGGTGATGCGCCTGCTTAAAACCCTGAGAGCTGAAGGATTGGGGCTAGTCTGTGTCGTGCACGACCTCAATCTGGCTGCTCAGTATATGGACACGCTTCTTTT
Organism: Candidatus Sericytochromatia bacterium; assembly: GCA_913773825.1. GTDB lineage: Bacteria > Cyanobacteriota > Sericytochromatia > UBA7694 > UBA7694 > CAJYHH01. Next base: position 9,656 of record CAJYHH010000278.1, read on the forward strand.
GCTGCATCAAGGCCAATTATTAGCGGCTGGCACACCTGAGCAAGTCCTCAAGCCAGATTTGCTTGAGCAGGCTTATGGCGTCAAACTGAGTCTGCAGACTCACGCAGTTACCGGACGACCCTTGCTGATTCCTGATTATTGCTAAATTTAAAAGCTAAAAAACTATTTGTTTTTATAAATGTAGGAAACTTTTAATTGCCGGGCTGCGTCAGCTATAAAATCCCGTTTTTTTTGTGCATTCATTTTTTATGTTTAAGCCTGCAGGCTAAAAGGTGATTGAGCCTGCGGTGTTCTAAGCTAGCGTCACAGTTATTGTCCTCTTGGTCGTCATAGTCTAAAGCCCACTGTTTAAGGAGTTTTGTCGATGTTGAAAAACCTGAGTCCTCGTGTTTTTTGTGGTTTACTTGCCTCAAGCATCTTACTGTTAGCCTGTAGCCAGCAAGTGCATCAAAATACCACCGTTGTTTTACCTTCGGCTCAACCCACTCGCAACCCTTCTAGCGGAACCTTTACAGCGCTGGGCAATACAGGCCTTGACCCCACCATTTTGCGGCACTGCGGCGGTGAAACGGTTAGCGGTGATCAGGGTTATGCTCGGGCAGTATCACGTCAATATCGCCAGCATCTTGAAAAGCTCATCAGTTTGACTAACGGCGGGACAGCGAATAGTTCTGGAAGCATTTATGGCGCAGATGTAAGCTCCTCTGCTAATCCCAGCCCCTCAGCGACGTCTTTGCCCACGGCACAGCCATCAACCCCTTTGCCTTCAGCCACCTCAGATATTTCTGCGATTGAACGGTCAACTTTTAATGGCAAAGTTTTAAATCGAGAGGGCGCTCCAATTAATGGGGCAACCGTGACAGCTCGCTCCTTAAATTCCTCTATTCCTTTTGAAGCAACCAGTACAACAGCTGGAGGTGCTTATGCCTTTAATAATGCTCCAACTGGCGTTCAGATTGAAATTATAGTGAGTATGCCAGGTGTTGCCCCAAGGCGTCGGGTTGAAGTGATTAAATCAAATAAAGACGGTAATCCCTACGCCAATCAGTATGATTTTAGCGGTGAGAGTTTGGCTTTGAGTAACTTACCTGAAGTGACCCAGGTATCACCTTCACGAAATGCTGTAGGCGTTTCCAGGACTACCTCTGTGACGCTTAAATTCTCAGCCCCAATGGAACGAGCCAGCGTTGAATCGGGTGTGGCCTTATTTAAGTCACAATCAGGTCAGACAGGGGAGCTTGCCTTTGATATCAGTGCGTTTAACTCAAGTTGGAACAGTGACGATACCGAGCTGACGCTGACGTTTAAAGACAATCATCAGCTTGAGAGCCAACAAAATTACCAAATTAGTTTTAAAGCTGGCACCGTGATAAAAGATAAAGCGGGCATCAGCCGGAGTTCTGACTTTTTTAAGCTGACAGAAAGTAATTTTGAGTCAGCCAGTGGCTTTAGTGTTCTGTCTTTTATGCTAACGCAAGCCAGTATGCAAGCAACACCTTCACCTACGCCATTACCGCCTGCCGATAAAGCCCGTGATCAGTATTATTTCTCTTATGATGACTCAGCCAGTGTGGGTTCAGTTGAGCTGGTCAAACATGCGCTGCAGGCCAATCAATTGCCCAAACCTGAATGGGCCAAAACCTGGGAGTTTTTAAACTACGAGCCCTTTGATCATGTGGATCAAGAAAGCACGGGTCTGCTTAAAGTCTCATTGGGCTTATGGAAATACCGCCATCTTGATAATCCTTATCTGGATACTTATGAAATTGGCGCGCATGTGACTTCACCCTATCGCTGTAAAGCCACTCGCCCCAATCTCAACCTGACGCTGGTAATCGACAGCTCAGGTTCGATGAATGATCCCGCTGCTCTTGAAAATGGCGAGGGTGGCGCGATGAAAAAGCTTGATCTGGTCAAACAAGGGCTTAAAGACATGGCTGCAAGCCTGCGCGCTGGTGATATTGTCAATGTCATTGTGTTTTCAAACAAGCCTGTGGTCGAGCTTGAAAAATTTGTGGTCGGCACTGACGAGGATAAAAAATATTTGTCAGTGGCCGATAATCTCAAATCAGCTGGTGGCACCAATTTACAAAATGCCATCGACGAAGGTTATCGTTTAGCCCAGAAAAACTTTGACAGTCAAAAAATGAATCGCCTGCTGCTGATTACAGATGCAAAATCAACTGAAGGCAATCTGGATATTCCGGTGATTCGCCAAAAGGCGCGGCTCAACGATAGTCGCGGGATTTATCTTTCTGCTTTAGGGATTGGCCACGATCATGATCATGATTTGTTAAATCGCGTGACCGAAGCCGGTCGTGGTGCCTATTACACGGTGCAGACAGGTGCAGATGTACGTGAAGCAATGGGCAATCGGTTTATTCCGCTGATGGACGTGGTGGCCCGCAATGCCCGTTTTAAAATTGAGTTTCCTGGCTGGCTGCGCCATGGTAAAACCGCCGCTGAAGAAGTCTCTACTGATCCTGCTCAAGTTCAGCCCACTAATTTTTCGGCTAACAGTTCACAGTATTTCTGGGAGCAGTTTAAAGCCAACCGGACTGACTACAAAGGTGATGAAAGTGTCAAGCTGACGATTAGCTACGAAGATCCGCTGACCGGCACGCCTAAAACCGAAGTGATTGAAAAATCTTTAGCCGAGATGCTCGACAAAGACTTAGGCAATCTCAAAGCCGCGCATATGGTCCAGCTAACCACTTCATTGATTAAAGGTGAAGTTTCAACAGCCGAAGTCCGACGCGAACTCGATGAGTTAGTCATGGATGTAGGGAAGTAAAGGCCTGAAGGTTTAGATACGCTAATAGTGAGCGACGCTAACGCCGTTGAGGGGCACACTCTCTAAACCACGCCGAAGGCGTTCTCACCCTTGGGCGTAAAAGTCTAAACCGACCACGCTCTGCTTGCCCCTAAACCTTCTCCAGGCCTTATAATTGAGCTTAATGAATCCAGCTCAAACACCCGTTGCTTCTGAAGCCGCCATGATGGTTGCCATGGTGCAGTTAACTGAGCCTATGCTGGCTCTGACCAATCTGCCCTATGCAGCTGGTTTGTTACAGGCTTATGTTCAGCATGCAGCACCTGGGCGTTATCTGTTTTTATTGCCTTTGTTTGAGCGCCTGAACCTGGATGACGCAGTCGCCCAGCTGGCTCTGGCTGACTGTGTGGGCTTTAGCGTTTATGTCTGGAATATCGAATATTCCTTAGCCCTAGCCAAGCGTCTCAAAGAGCATAAACCAGAGATTCTGATTGTCTTTGGCGGGCCACAGGTGCCGGATCAAGCGACTGAGTTTATGCAGGCTAACCCTTTTATCGATCTGTGTATTCATGGTGAAGGCGAATTGGCTTTTTTAGAATTGCTTAAACGCTTTGACCAAAAGCAAGATTTTAACGGGATTGCAGGCTTAAGCCAGCGTACTGTGCAAGGTGAAATCCTGACTAGCCCAAGAGGGCCGCGCCTGATGCTGGATCAGATGCCCTCGCCTTATTTAACCGGGGTGTTTGAACCCCTAATGCTCAGCCGTCCAGATATGGACTGGGTAGCGATTTGGGAGACTAATAGAGGCTGCCCTTATGCCTGTACTTTTTGTGACTGGGGCTCTGTGACCGCGAGCAAAGTCAGAGATATTGCCTTTGAGCGGGTTCAGGCTGAAATCCACTGGTTTGCCAAACATCGCATCAAAGCGGTGTTTTGTGCTGATGCCAATTTTGGCTTACGTCCACGTGATCTGGAAATTGCCGAAGCGCTGGCTGAGTCTAAACAACAAACGGGTTTTCCCTTAACGGTTTATACCCAGACGGCTAAAAATGTCACTGAGCGGATTTATCAAGTGCATAAACGCTTGTCTGATGCGGGTTTAAGCCCAGTTGCGACTTTGTCCTTACAGACACTGAATCGTGACGCTTTAACGGCAATTAAGCGCGATAATATTTCGCTTAAAACCTATGCCGAGCTGCAGCGACGTTTTCGCCGTGAGGGCGCTGCGGCTTATACGGACTATCTGGTGGGCTTACCGGGTGAGACTTTAGAGAGCTTTTGTGAAGGTATCGGGCGTGTGATCGCCGAAGGCCAGCACCAGGAATTGCGCTGCTGGTGTACGTTTATTTTGCCCAATGCTGAACTCAATCAGCCTGCGTACAGACTCAAACATGGAATTCAGTCCGTCAAAATCCCGATGTATACCTGGATGCAGCCGGTTCAGACTTCTGCTCACTGCATCATTGAATATCAGGAAATGCTGGTTACAACCAATACGTATAGCCGCGAAGACTGGATTCAGATGCGAGCCTTTGCCTGGCTGACCCAGCTGCTGTATTACAGCCGGGCCTTACAACCTGCAATGATGCTCTTGCATGAATTTTCAGGACTTGCTTATCACCAGCTTCTACTGGTCTTTATGAGCCCCGATCTGCCGAATAAATACAGTGTGTTGATTCAATTACGGGATTTTTTACTGGGGCATGCCCGCGAAATGGCAAATGGCGGGCCTGAATATATGCCTTGTGAAGATCCGGCCAGCGGGCGTAAAGTCTGGGTGGGAGCTGATTATTTTGCCGCTATTCTATTGCTCTACAGCAATCGACTTGAGGCATTCTTTAGCCAGAGTCTGGAGCTGCTCAGCACGCTGGAGCGCCAGAGCAATTTACCTTTGCCACCTGGCTTGTTAAAAGAAGCTCTTAGCCTCGGGCGGGCGCTATTTTATAGTCAGCGCTCCGAAGGCCAGACGTTTAATCTCACGCTAAGCTGGAATCTCTGGGAGGTTTATCAGCAGATTTTGCGGGGTGATGAGATAGCATTACGCCGTGAGTCAGGTGAGCTGCAATGTCGGCGAGCTCAAATCGTCTGGCGGGGCCGTTTGAGTAACCAGACCGTTTCAAGCACTTGATTGACTTCAGCGGGATGCCTTAGCCATAAAATCGGCGGTGCTGAATCATCCGTAAATCGGGCTCGATAACGCTGACGCTGGGCTTTATGGACTTTTAAAATCCAGAGTAAAAGTGAGTCTTTGCTTAAAAAAGTCAGGCGCAACGATTCATAATTGCCGTTACAGACCGGTTCACGTGTGAGTGAGCGCTGAATACAGCGTCGGATCACCCTTCGGAGCGATAGTGCCAGCGAAAAGTCCAAAAAAATAATCAGATCAGCCCGGCTCCAGCTTAAGTGTTGGGTGCGCTGATAATTACCTGACAACACCCAGGTTTCAGGCTCTACTGCTTGGGCTACTCGCTCTAAAAAATCCTGATTATCGCGACTGCGCCAGCCCGGCAACCAATGTAAATCATCCAGATCAATAGCCTGAGCATTTAATAATTGGGCTAGGGCTTTTGCTAAAGTGGTTTTACCTGAGCCGCTGGGGCCTACAATTACAATTCGCTGAATGTTCTGCCACTGGCTGTTTAAGTCTTTAGGACGAAGGGCTGATTTAGGCATGTTCTGAGTCTGTTTCTAAGACGGCTTCTAAAACCAGTACATCTCCAACTGCCTGGTAGCCAATCCGCTGATAAAGCTGATTAGACGTCAGATTGGCTAAATCTGTAAATAAGCAGCAGAACTGTTTGCCTGCATTTAGCTGTGCCTGACTCAGGGCGGCTGTACAGGCTCCTGCATAACCTTTGCCCCGTTGCTGAGGCGGGCTGTAGACCAGACTAATGGCTGTGCCGTTTGGTGTGGATCGCGTGCGAGCTGCCATGCTGACAGGCTGATTCTGGACTTCCCACAGGCCTAGATCTCCTGCTTCGATCTGGCGCAGCGTGACTGCTCTAATTCCCTGGCGATCAGGGCGCTCATGGGGTAAAGCTTCAGTAATAAAGGCTTCAATCCATTCCAGCAAGATGCTGAGGTCACGTAATTCGGCCTGGCGAAAGTGGCCCGCTGGCTGAGCTAAGGGTGTGATGGCATCTAGACGATAGACGCGCTGGCTCATTTCAATTTTTAAAGGCCGTTTTGCTTGAGGGTTCCAAAGCTGCATAAAAGCTTTGGCCAGCTCTGCTGGGGCCACTAAACCCTGGAGCGGGATCCGATGGTTTTGAAGCCAGCTAATCAGTTCAGGCATAAGCTCTAAAGCACCTTGTGTCTGAGCTAAAACCAGCTGGCCCGGTTGAGTCTGAACGGCCACTAATTGTGAGTGCTCATCAGACAGACTCAGCATCAGGGCGTTTTCAACTAAAGCGGCATTTTGCGTCAGGCGAATCACTAAGCCTAAGGGCAGATTATTATAGGCTTCTTGCTGAATCAGCCAGGGTAAAACGGTCTTGGCAAAGCGTTTGGGATCCAGATGGTGTTCAATCAAGGCCTGAGAATTCATAAGTGGCCCCCGCTTTTAACTTGAGAGGTTTTAAGTAAGCTTTCGAGCAGAGCCAGTAAGCCATCTGCCAGCAGGGCTAATAGGGCAGAGGGGATAACGCCCAATAAAATCCAATTGACGTTTTTAAGCGTCAGGCCTGTAATAATCGGGTCGCCTAATCCGCCTGCGCCAATAAAAGCCGCCAGGGTGGCGGTTCCGATCGTAATCACGGTGGCGGTACGAATCCCTGCCAGCATAATCCGGGCTGCTAAAGGCAGCTCAATTCGCATCAGAATTTGTAAGGGCGTCAGGCCTAAACCTTTGCCTACGTCAATTAATTCAGCTGGGACTTCTAATAAACCCGTATAGGTATTGCGAATCACGGGCAGCAGCGCGTAAAGCGTTAAGACTAACAAAGCTGGGGTAAAGCCAGTACCTAAAAAAGGCACTAAAAAGGCCAGTAAGGCCAGACTGGGCAAGGTCTGAAACAACCCTGCAGCAGATAAAACCCAGCGGGCTGCGGCAGCATAACGTGAGATCAAAAGTCCAAGCGGAATCCCCAATAAACAGGCTAAGCCCACTGCTGAACCCGAGAGCCAAAGATGTTCACCCAGGCGCTGCAGCAGCTGCTGGCGCTGAGACCAGAAAAAGCCTTGCAGGCTGTTGGGGACAGCTTCTGATGTCTGACT
>CAJYHH010000279.1 GCA_913773825.1 Candidatus Sericytochromatia bacterium
GGTCTAGTTCAAGGGCTTTACGATAGGTTTCAATCGCTTTATCTAAACGCTTAAGTTCAAAAAAGAGCGTGCCCATATTCAGATAAACATCAACCTGATTGGGATCCAGGCGCAGAGCTTTTTGAAACTGAAACATCGCCTGTTCAGCCTGACCGGTACGGGAGTAAAAATTACCCAGATTGCTGTAAGCCCCAGCAAAATCAGGCTTGATGCGAATGGCCGCTAAATAAGCCTCTTTAGCCGGCTCAAACTGACGCTGGTCGCTCAGCACATTGCCAAGATTATTATAATAATGGGGCTGAGCCGACATCGAAACAGCCTGTTCAAACTGGGCCTGGGCTTTTTTAAAGTCATGCTGCTGATAAGCCAGTACGCCAATCATATGTACAGCTTCATGATTCTCAGGCTCTGTAGCTAATAAATCCTGGCAGATTTTTTCTGCGCCAGCAAAATCACCTTTACGCTGGGCATCAAGGGCTGTCTTGAGTCGGGGATCAAGTTCACGGGTCATAGGATCATTCCTTATCAGTGGGGTCAGTAGAATCACTTGGGGCTGCAAATTGCAGGTCTTGTATCAGTCCGGCTTCGAGCGCCGCAACAACGGATGTCTGATTCAGCAGACGAGGTCGGGCGTACTGCAAACGCTCTTTTAGCATAGCACGGCGACTCCGGTCCGTAACCCATTCACTGGCCTTCAGCGCCAGCTCTCCAGCAGGGCTCACCAACTCCGCCAGGCCCAATTGTTTCAGCCAGTTTAGACTTAAACGAGAACGCCGACTTTGCCCTGAGCAAACCATAACAGGAACAGCCTGCGACAGCGCCTGATAACTCGCCCAGGGAGAGCTTGCCTCCCAGGGCTCAAGCACCAAATCGACAATGGATATTAAGTCAGGTAAACGCTCTGGACTCACATCCAGCCAGCGCAAGCGATGCGCTCGATCTCCCAGAGTCTGACTATGACGCTGCATGACGCGTGTATGCAGCGCAGTACCAGGCTTGATTAAACCCAGCACAAAGGCCTTGCGATCACGATCTAATAATTCTTTTAAGTTGGCATCCCATTCAGGTAGCCAGTCACGCGGGTCAGCCGGACAAAGGTAAAGATGCCCCAGACGCGGCAAGCTCCAGTCAGCTCGTGAAGTCAGAATAGGCTCACGAGCCTGAGCCAGCAAAGACCAGTCAGGCAGACAAGTGAGCCCGGGCAGCCCTGGATCTTCAGGCCAGGTTGGAGCCAGCAACTGGCGTTTAATTGGGCGACGCAAAGCTGTGTGATACAAACAAAAATCCAGATCCAGATAAATTAGCGTTTCAAGTTCAAAATCTTGAATAAAAGAGCACAGCGCTTCGCCATGATCTGGAACCTGAAAGCAGTTTTGAGTCCATGCTTGCAAAGCTTGAGGTAATTCACCAGGCTGAAGATACAAGACCTGCCAGTCAATCTGATGAGACTGACTCTGGCTAAGCAAACTGACAATCCAGTCTAGACGTTCAGGATGATGGAGGTCTGAACAAATCAGCCCCACTCGCCCTTTCACGGATGAAGAGGGCTCAGGTAGTTCAGGCACAATTTTTTGCAGCGCCTGACCCAGACAGGCTAAAATTGCTTCACCGTTTTCAGGATGATAAGGCAAACGTGGGGCTTCTAGCGTCATCCCCGACACCCAGCTCTTAATTTCGAGTAACTGAGCACCTTCAAGCGTTAAACGCTGCCAGTTCTGGCGTTCCTCAATACTCTGACTGACTAAGGGTCCAGCTAAGGTGAGCTGTAGCAAAGCAGCAAGTGCTCCCTGATCAGCTGCTTTGCGCCAAAAATAACGGGCCTGCGGCAAATCACCTTGAGCCCAGGCACTGCAACCCTCGCTATAGAACTGAGTGGCCTGATCGCCGAGGGGAAAACGCTCAAACAGGCTCAATGTGCGCTGCAATTCAGCCTGATCATCTCGACGTAAAGTTAATCTAAGTAAAGCCAGCCCGGCATCTTCACAGCGCAAATCTATTTCAAGCGCTTGCAGCAACGCCGCTCGAGCTTCAGGCCAACGCCCAAATAGCCAAAGGGTCTGACCCAACAAAGCAAAAGTACGGGCTGCAAACTCAGGCTCAGCTTGAATACGCGGCATCAGATCCTGAAGATAAATCAAAGCCTGCTGACGTTCTCCCATCAACAGGCTGAGTTCAATCAGATCTAGGCTTGTATAAGTTGCTTCAGGGGCATAGGCCCGAGCCGCTTCAAAATGTACCAAAGCCTGTTCAAGTAGACTGTCTTCAAGAAACAACCGTCCAAGCTGGCTATGAATGTCAGCTGCACGGGGATTGAGGCTTAAAGCCTGTTCATAAGCCAGACGAGCTTCATCTCGACGTTGCTGACGGAGAGCCAGTTCACCTCGCAACTGAAAAACAACTGGATGCTCAGGCGCAAGGGCCAGAGCTTTTTCAGCAGCCTCAAACGCACCTTGGGACAACATCTGGCGAATGTCATCCAGTTCAGTTTGATTCAGGGCAGCGGTCGGTTCCATTCCACCTCAACGGGACGTCGGTCAGCATTAATCGCAACAAAGGTAAAGATACCTGTAATCGCCAGCTCACGACCATCTCGATCCATCTTTTCAAGATAGACATCAACCTGAATTTTCATACTTGTGCGCCCGACTTCAGCAACTTCGGCAACCAGCTCAACAAAGGTACCCGAAGGAATCGGTTTATTAAAACTGATTTTATCAAGTGAAACCGTAACCGTCTGCTGACGTGAAAAACGGATGGATGCAATTGAAGCAACTTCATCCATCCACTGCAGCGCCGTGCCGCCAAAGAGCGTGTCGTAATGATTTGTTACATTGGGAAAAACAATTTTGACGATGCGGGTGCTGGCCGCGGCAATGCGGGCTTGAAAAATGGGATCTTGTTCTTTAGTCATCTTATAAACTCAGTCTATTTAGCCGTGTCGGACAGTGTGTTGAGAGGCCTGAGATTGTTTAGCCTGCATAAATTGCTGAATATCCCAAACGGGTCCAGCAATAAAAGACAGCGGATCCTCAGTAAACGCTGGCGCTTTTTTTTCGTATTTGCCGTGGCCAAGAATATTCATCCCCCAGCCAATGCTAAAAGCAGCAGCAGAAGCGATCCAGGGCATCTTATAGGGTTTAGCGGTTAACAAACCTGCAGCACCAGACAGAATAACGGGAATCCCCCAGCGATGCAGACTGCGATTGGTTTCGTTTTGATGCGTTTTTTCGTAAAACGTTACGGCTTCCTGCCAACGGGCTTTTAAACCTGGCTCAAGATGGGGACGAGCTTTACGATATTCTTGCTCCAGACCATAAAGGCCATGAGCAAATAAACTCAAACCTTTGGCTTTATGGCCGAGCAATACAAGCGCCATCCCGGCAACAACTTCAGCGGTACCGATTTGTTTATTGTCCATGTTCAGCCTTCCTTAAAAACTTCTTCTAGTTTAACAGTTTCTATTCTGGGCTTTTGATTGAAATTATTTCGCATTAAAAATAGCAGTATCAGCCAGATTAAAGCACTAAATGCCGTTATGATTAAACCAGCCCGAAAACCTGGTGGCTGGTACTCAAAGCGAATCTGATGCTGTCCGGGCCCCACTCGCAAGGCGCGATGAAAAAAATTCGCCCGCAAAATGGGAACTTCTTGTCCATTGTCGTAGGCTTTCCAACCTGGAATATACTGATCAGCCAAGACCAGATAACCAGAAGTATTCGTCTCAAATGTCAATTCGACTGCATGATTGCTTTCAGAGGTAATTTCAGGCGGCGTCCAGCGTTTGAATTTCGCTTCCTGAGAAGGAACCCGAGCACGGGCTTGCTGCAAGGCTTGATCTTCAAGCAGCACAACAATTTTTTTAAAATTCTCGTTATAAGCCACACTCTCAGACAGCATTTTTAATAGACCAGGCTCATCTTTGGCTGTTGCTGACTGATAATAAAAACGCGCCCTTGGGAGCCAGCTTTTATTTTCGTAAAGATAAGTCTGGGTCTCAGCAAAAAAACGCTGCTGTTGATAGGCATTTGAAGCATCATAAAGCTTTAGAAGAGAAGCTGGCGGATTGTGGAAAAGCAAGTAGCGCACAGCGCTCTGGCTTTCAAGCAAATTCCGAAAAGCTAAATCAGAATGGTTAAGCGCTTGTTTATAGAGCTGTTGAAAGTGTTCTCCCAGATATGGGCTAGCCGGCCAATGGCCATATGCAGAGCGAAAACCATGAAGGACACCATAGTTATCACCCAAACTATCAATGCCATATATAATTGGCCTAAAATACACCATTCCAGCCATATCACCTCGGTAATCAAGCGGGATACTATCAGCTTGATTAGCAAGTAAATACCGTTCTTGTGGGTGTAAATGGAGCTCCTGCTTGTAAAGAAAATCCGCAACGGGTGAGGACATCTTCATGATCTCACTAGAAGTCATCCAAACTGCATTAATACCGCTAGCAAGTAAATCAAGACTGGTAAGCCCCAGTACGAGTAATGACAGCCCTATGGTATTGATTTTTAACCTTAAACAAAGCCAAAGCCCAGCCGCAAAAGCAAAGCAGACCAAACCCTGCCTGAGCAACTGAGAATAAAGCTGATTAACGGTATCTCCGGCCCAACTGGCCGCCAACTTGTCAGTCATGTGCTGATGTAACCCCTTAACTCGCCAGATCAACTCATGATCCAAACCGCTCCGAAAAGCCACAATCAAAACGCCTACAAGCAAACAAAAGCCAACCAAGCCAGATAAAGTACGGATAAGGTGATTGACTCTTACAGGCTCTAGCTCTAGCTCGTTTAAGCCCCAACCAGCTAAAATCGCAAAAGCCAGTGAAGTAATAACCAAAAATTTACTCGGATAACGAAAAAACGACATCCCCGGCATATAAGGCAACCAGGATCCGGTTGGCAAATAATGACCATAGGCCATCACTAGAGTTACCAGCAGTACAACCAACCAAAAAATCACAAATTTGCGTTCCTGGCCAGTCTTCAGATAACGCAATGCCATTATCATTCCACACCAGGACAAAACTCCCATATAAGAACTGACAAAGAACAAAGAGTTGGCAAAGCTTTTGTCTCCAAATACCATGTAGAGCCCAATACCATCAAAAACATTTCCATTATTTTCTGGCAGGATAAACATCGAACTGAGGACAGGATGAAAAGACCAAACCGTGGACTCAAAAGTATTCAGACCACTTTTACGGATAGAGTAAGGAACGTACATTAAGCTGGGCAAGAGTTGAACCGCACTGAGCAGAATACCCAATGTTAAAGCGGGTACAAGCCAACTGACTCGGCGAATCCCTCCTTCAACCCTCAAAAACAAACAGGCATAGCTCAGCAGCAATAAACTAGTAAAATAAACAATCTCAAGATGACCGCTGACTATCTGCAAACCATAGGCCAGACTAAAGCCCAGCAAAGCACGACGATCTGAGCGCTCACAAATACGATGAGCCAGCCAAAGCAAAACGGGAATCCAGGCCACTGTATTTTGCAGCGGGTGAAAATTATTCATTGAGATCATAATCCCGCCAAAGCTAAAACACAGCCCTGCAACCATACACGCCAGGCTGGACCAGCGGTACTCGCGACCCAGCAAATACACCCCTAGACCGGCTATCAGATGATGTAAACAGAGGTTTAAGCCCAAAGCCAGCTGAAATGGCAACAGAAAAAACATCCAGCTTAAAGGATAAAACAAAGGTGGCTCGAGCCCAGCCAGTAGCGGTGCGCCAGAAAATACAAAACCATTCCAAAACGGCAGTTCACCGTTCCAGAGAGAGGTTTTCATAAACTCTAAAAAGACATAGTAATTGTGCAAAATATCGCGGAAATAAAGTGCCGACTGACCGCTCAACACCTGACCATAAAGCACCAGCAATCCAGCTATCATCAACAGCGTAAATAATCCCAGCTCCTTAAAAGAACGTCTAGAAAGAAACATGATTGGTTCCTGCTAGACGATTCACTGGTTGAAGCGGTTTTTGGCGACCCTTCC
>CAJYHH010000280.1 GCA_913773825.1 Candidatus Sericytochromatia bacterium
GCTGAAATGTGTGACTTTGTCTGCGTCATGTACGCGGGTAAGGTGGTTGAAGCCGCTGACGTGTTTACGATTTTCCGCAATCCCAGCCATCCTTATACTGTCGGCCTGCTGCGTTCTATTCCGCGCCTGGACGACGTCAAAGATCGCCTGGATCCCATTGATGGTCAGCCCCCAAGCCTGAGCAAACTTCCGCCGGGCTGCAGCTTTGCGGCTCGCTGCCCTGAAGTTCAGGACATCTGCCGTCAGAAAGAACCTGTGCTGAAACAGGTGGGCATGAATCAGTTTGCCCGCTGTCTGATGCGCGATGAATGGAAGCCAGAGGCATAGAGGTAAAGTATGAAAAAAGGCACTCAATCCGAGAAAATCCTGCTTGATGTTAAAGGCTTAAAAAAGCACTTCCCAATCAAGCGCGGCATTCTGTTTAGTAAACAAGTCGGTGCAGTAAAAGCCGTTGACGGTCTTGACCTCTTTGTCCGCGAAGGCGAAACCCTGGGCATGGTCGGTGAGTCCGGCTGCGGTAAGTCCACAACCGGTCGTCTGATTCTGCGTCTGATCGAGCCCAGTGCTGGTCAGGTCAATTTTGACGGCGTGGATCTGCTGAAACTCAACAAAGGCGAAATGCGCTCGATGCGCAAAAAGCTGCAGATGGTTTTTCAGAACCCCTACGCTTCACTTGATCCCCGTATGACGGTTGGTGACATTATCGCTGAGCCGCTGCGCGTTCATCATGTGTTCTCCAGCGCCAAAGAAACCAAAAAGCGCGTGCGTGAGCTGCTTGATTGCGTTGGCTTAAACCCCTCTTATACTGAGCGCTTCCCCCATGAGTTTTCTGGTGGTCAGCGTCAGCGTATTGGGATTGCCCGCGCTCTGGCTTTAAACCCCAAGCTGATTATTGCCGACGAGCCCGTTTCTGCGCTTGACGTATCGGTTCAGGCCCAGGTTCTTAACCTGCTCAATGATCTGCAGGCGGAATTTGGTCTGACCTATATCTTTATTGCCCATAACCTGAGTACGGTTAACCATATCTCTGACCGCGTAGCGGTTATGTACCTGGGTAAGGTCGTTGAGCTGGCTTCTAACAAAGATCTCTACGCTGATCCCAAACATCCTTATACGGTTGCCTTGATGTCAGCTGTACCCGAGCCGGATCCGATCATCATGCGCAGCGAAGCGCGCAAAAAGCGCATTGTGCTGCAGGGTGACATCCCCAGCCCGGTTAATCCGCCCAGCGGCTGCCGCTTCCACACCCGTTGCTGGGAGCGCCTGGACATCTGTGACAAACAAGAGCCCCCGCTGGTCGATGTCGGCGGCGGTCACTATGTCGCTTGCCACCTTTACCCCGCTGCTGGCGAAACGCCGCTTAAAACTCACTAGTAGATAGTAGGTGGTAGGTGGTAGATAGGGATCTAAATTCCCTTTTCCCCACCTACCATCTACTACCTACCCCATAAGTGTGTAGATAGGGATCTAAACTCCCCTGCCCCCACCTACTCCCTACCATCTACCACCTACTCTTCCCTACTACCTACTTCTCCAAAAGGCTTCTTCCATGGATCTGACCTGCGGCCCTTTTACGCTTGAGGGCTTTTCGCGCAGCACGATTGAAACCTATGTTAAGGTCAACGAGCTGAATATCTGCTTTGACATCGGCAAATGTCCGATGAGTCTGGTGTTTGTACCCCAGATCTTTATCTCCCATTTTCACGGTGATCACAGTCTGGGCATGACTTATTACATTGCCCATCGCAATCTCGCCAAACTCGACCCCGGTAAAATCTATGTACCTGCCAGTGCTGAAAAAGCTGCTCATGAGTTAATTCGCTCTCAGGCTGCTTTAGAGCAGGCCCGCCGTGACTATGAGCTGATTCCTGTTGAGCCTGGCATGGAGCTTGAGTTTAAGCGCAATATGAGCATGCGGATGTTTGCGACAGATCATCGTATTCCTTCTGTCGGTTTTCAGGTGATTGAGACTCGCCATAAGCTTAAACCCGAATTTCAGAATCTTTCGCAGCAGGAAATTGTCTCGCTTAAACGGGACGGCGTTGAGATTGTCAGCCCGGTGCGGATTCCGCGAATGGCCTATGTCGGAGACTCCACCATTAAAGTCTTTGACTGGCACCCCGAGATTCTTGAAAGCGAAACCTTAATTACTGAATGTACATTTTTAACTGACGATCATTACGAAGAGGCGGCCAAGCGCAAACATATTCATATTCGCGATATTGTGCCCTGGCTGGACCATATTAAGAGCGAAAATATCGTCTTGATGCATTTTTCAATGCGCTATACCCGCTCTGAAATCAAACATCACGTCAATCGCTGGATTCCTGAGCAACATCGTCATCGCATCCAGCTGCTGATCTAAAAAAAATCTCAATTCATCATCTGGGCTTGTTCTCTTCCCTTGCTCCCATTTGGGCCCAGGCGTATAATGGCTGACTTATCGGGATCGAGCGGGCTGTGCTGTATTGGGCTGGCTAGCCGATCTGCAGTTCCGCATATCCCATAGGGAGCGTTTAATTCTTCAGCATGAGCTCTTCTGCTTCAGATTCCCATTCCTCAGGTTCCTCGGACTCGGAACCTTCCCAATCTAAACCCGCCGCTACGACACCCCTCGATACCCAACAAGCATCTTCTAGTCAGTCTTCTGGCCACTCTCATGGTCATGGCTCTGATGGTCATGGCTCTGATGGTCACGCTCATGGCCACAGTGCTGCCCCGCTTTGGGCTTTAGCTCTTTCTGCGATCGGTGTCGTCTTTGGCGATATTGGGACCAGCCCGCTTTATGCCCTTAAAGAATGTTTTCATGGCATTCATGCCATCAAGCTCGATGAGCCGACCCTCTTAGGCGTTTTATCACTGATTTTCTGGTCATTGACCTTAGTGGTCACGCTTAAATATCTGGCTTTTGTTACCAAAGCTGATAATCAGGGTGAAGGCGGGATTTTCTCACTTTTAGCCTTGATCAATAAAAACGGCGATCGAATCTCACCGATTGGCAAAGCCCTGCTGGTCTTAGCCGCGATCCTGGGGGCTTCGCTGCTTTACGGTGACGGGGTGATTACACCGGCGATGTCGGTTTTATCAGCTGTAGAAGGCCTTAATGTTGCCATTCCCAGCGCGGCTAAATTTACCTTGCCCATTACCTGCGCAATTCTAATCGGGTTGTTTATGATTCAGCGTCATGGCACAGGTCGAATTGGCGGCATTTTTGGCCCGGTGATGATTGCCTGGTTTAGCACCTTGGCCGGTTTAGGCATTTGGCATATTTTGCAAAACCCGCAGGTTCTGTGGGCGATTAACCCCGTGTATGCCTTTCAGTTTTTTCAGATTCATCAACTGCACAGTTTTATTGTGCTTGGCTCTGTTGTTCTGTGTATTACCGGGGGCGAAGCGCTTTATGCTGATATGGGCCATTTTGGCCGTAAAGCGATTAAGCTGGCCTGGTATACCTTTGTTTTTCCGGCCTTAATCCTTAACTACTTTGGTCAAGGCGCGCTACTGCTTAAACATCCAGAGGCTGCTTCTAATCCGTTTTTTAGCATGGTGCCCTCGTTTTTTGTTATTCCGATGGTGTTTCTGGCGACCTTTGCCACCATTATTGCTTCACAGGCTTTGATTTCAGGGGTCTTTTCCCTGACCCGTCAGGCGATTCAGATGGGGTATTTACCCCGTTTGCTGATTGTTCATACCTCCAGCGAAACCGAAGGCCAGATTTATGTGCCCTTAGTGAATCACGCCATGATGATTGCCTGCGTCATGGTCGTGTTGCTGTTTAAAGAATCCAGCCGTCTGGCGGCCGCTTATGGCTTAGCCGTGACGGCGGATATGGTCTTAACTTCCAGCCTGTTTTTCTTTGTCTTGATTTACTGCTGGAAGTGGTCCTGGGTACGCGCCATCCCCTTAGTCGCGATGTTCCTGGTCTTTGACTTAGCTTATTTTGGCTCAAGCCTGATCAAGTTCTTTGATGGCGGCTGGTTTCCAGCGGTTGTGGCGCTCTGTATTCTGACCGTGATGCTGGCCTGGCGTGATGGCCGTAAAGAGCTGTCACGTCTGATTAACGCCACCACTCTGCCGCTGTATCACGATGCTGACGGCTCACTTTCTCTGCATCCTCAGCCTGGCACCGGTCATCTGTTTTTGCCTAAACAACATTTACAAGTTGCCAATCTGCCAGTTGAGTTTTTGACTCATGAGATGCTTGAAGACATTACCCGTGTTCCCGGCACGGCTCTGTTTATGTCGGTTTCGCCGCATCGCATTCCGACCATTCTGATTCACCACCTTAAACTCAATCACGTACTGCACGAACAGGTGATTTTATTGTCGGTGCGTTATAAAAACCAGCCGGTTGTGCCGCCTGATGACATGTTAGAGATTCATGATCTCGGCCAGAATATTTATCAGGTCACCGCCTGGTTTGGCTTTATGCAAACGCCTGATGTCCCGCCTTTGCTGTATCGTAAAGACGGCCCCAATCAGATTTTCCATAAACCTGTGATTGGCGAAACAACTACCTTTTTCCTGGGCCATCAGACTCTGCTGATTCGCCGCCAACATGCCCGGATGATGCGCTGGCGTAAAGTCTTGTTTGCCTTTATGTCCCGCAACGCTACCCCTGCAACCACTTATTTCTGTCTGCCCTCTGAGCGCGTGATCGAAATTGGTATGCATATCGAACTATAGTCACGGACGGGGAAGATGAACACGGATTACACGGACATAGGAATTTTTCTTATATCTGTAAAATCCGTGCAAGCTTTCTCATCTGTGAGTGGGCTCAGGATTCTCTCAAGAGTGTTCGCTTCGACCTAAAGATTTCCTCAATAATTTTTAGGAGGGCTGGCCTCGCTTATCAAGAGCGTGTTTACTTAGAGGCATCATCTCGATGACTCCCTATGTAGA
>CAJYHH010000281.1 GCA_913773825.1 Candidatus Sericytochromatia bacterium
GGCATCCACGGCACCAACGAACCGGATAAAGTGGGCCAGGCCGTCAGCGATGGCTGTATTCGTCTGCGCAACCCAGATGTCGAAACCCTGTTTAAGCTGGTCAAAGTCGGCATGCCCGTGGTGATTAGCAATCAGTAAATTGCCTGAATCAGTCAGTCTGACTTTTGATCAACTGCCTTTAGCCCATTTTTTTGCCTGCTGTTTTGACCCCACTCAGCCTGACGCCTTTTATTTGCCTATTCCTGCCGAGTTAAATCGCGCCGTCCCCAAACGCCAGGCAGAATATCTGGCAGGCCGCTGGTGTGTTGCCCAGCTCTATCAGCAAGTTCAACTGAAAAAATCCCCACCTGCTTATACCGAACAAGGTGGCCCCGTCTGGCCCGCTGGCTTAACGGGCTCCATTACCCACACTCAAGGTTTTGCCGCCGCAGCCTTAGCTTCAACTCGTCAGATTTATACCATCGGCCTGGACGCTGAATATCTGATCAAGCCTGATACGGCAGCCCGTGTCCGTGACAGTATTTTGCACCCAGCTGAACAAGTTTTATTAGCAGATGACTGGATTGATACCCTCACCTTGATTTTTAGCTTTAAAGAAAGCCTGTATAAAGCGCTTAACCCCATTCTGAAGCGCTTTATCAGCTTCGACGAAGTTTCTGTTACAGCCATTGAAGCTGGCCAATTGAGCTTTATTCCACAAGGCCGACTCAAGCAAGATTTTCCTACCACAGCTTCTTTAACCGCTTACTGGCAACGTCAGGAGCATCTCATCATCACGGCTTACGCCTGGTCCAAGATTTAAACTTAACTTTCAATTTACAGAACCTGCGCTGAGCTTAAAAAAACCTGTTAAGCGCCTTGAGCTTCTTTGATATGGTCTCGATAAGTTTCAAGAATCAGATTGGTCAGACGCTGGCGAGAAATCATCTGTTTTTCAGCCAAGAGCAAAGCCAGATTTTTGTCGAGATCAGCAGCAACAAGCTCTCGCGCCAGCCGAGGGAGCAGAACATCTGGGGGGTAGCCGTGGCAGGTTAACATCGGCAGCAGCGGATCATTGCCACGGGGTACCGGGGCGACACACATCAGCTCAACTAAAAAGTCGGGTAAATCACCGTTTAATACCAGTAAATCCGCTAGCGGCTTAAAGCTTAAGGGCAGAGACTCTACGCAATCCAGCTCCAGTTGAGCAATTTCTTTGAGGCTTAAATAACCCCTTAGCCAAAGGCGGCTGCGAAACAGCTCCATTGCTTTTATCCGGGCTGCCCGCTGTTCAGGCGGGGCATGAGGACGTTTAAACAAGGGCTTTTTGAGAATATATTCGAGCTCTTCGCGGTAGGTGTAACCTTGCTGAATTAATAATCCCCCTAAATAACTCCGGGGTTCACTGGCGTGAAGCTGGCTGACTTTCAGCAATTCAGCCGGTCCAATCCGCTCATGATCGAGTAATAAGTGGCCAATCGGTTCTTCATCGAGATCCGGTCCCCAAAATTCTCGAATTTGTTTGAGCTGAAGCAGCGTCAGATCGTTAAAAGCGATTAGAACCTGGGAATAAGAAAGTGTGGCGTTCCAGGGGCGACCAAATTGGTACCATAACGCCCACTTCAGACGCTCTGGGCTAACCAGGCGCCGGTTGTACAGCAGATAAAACAGTGAGGGCTTCAGGCAAGTCATTCGATTCACTCCCTAAACGCGAACAGACCAGTCATGTCAGACATGTGCTATCCGACATGTGCAAAAAATTTAAGATTGATGGTAAGACGGCTGATTGTAAGACATAAGTATGCAATGTGCAGTTTGGTGCTTCATAAATCTTAACACCGCTAAGGCTTAGCGTCAATTAAGATTTGCGTCCTGCATTGATTATTTAGAGCGTTAAAAAAGCTTATCGGGTTTGCCAGGGCGATAGCTCAGCGCCTGTGGCGCCCTGAATCCTGATTTTGGGCAATTGAGCCCGCATCACCAGTAACATCAGATTACTCAGGCGGGTCTGGCTGAGTAAGCCAGATTCAACCAGTTGTAGCGCTAAGTTTGGCTCAAGAGAGTCGGCCTGTGTATGGGCTGATTGAACCTGATTTTTAGCGTTTTGAAAGCGCTTTAGCACTTCTTCTGAGGTCTGCTGCTTAAGACCCGATAGCTCCAGAATATGCCAGAGCGGATCGTCTGTAATAGGGGGATTGGGGCAAATCAGGGCCTGAAGATGAGTGGGCATGTCGCCATTGATGACCAGTAAATCAGCTAAGGGCTTCAGCTCAAGCGGTAAGCGCATCATCGTCAATAAGCCGAGATTTTCGGCGTCTGGACGGCTGATATAGCCGCGCAACCACAGGCGCTGCTCCATCAGGCGCAACGCTCTAAAAGCAAAAATCTCTTCGCGCTCAGGGGTAATTTTAAAATGCGGAAAAAGCAGCAAGCGCTCAAGCTGATCTTCGCTTAAAAACCCCTGCTCAATCATTAACTTGCCAGGATAAATCCCGGGTTCAGACAGACAAAGCTGCTGGGTCAGCTCGAGTTGGCGCACATCAATTAAACCCTGTTCTAACGCCAGATGGGCCAGGGGCTCTTCATCAAGTTCGCCAAACATCTGGCGAAATGTGAGCAGGTGACGTGCCAGGCGGTCGTCAAAGGCCTGAAGAATTTGCACATAGCTGGGTGTGGGATCCCAGGGGCGCACCATTTGGTAGTACAGAGCCCAGACCAGGCGGTCAGAGTTGAACAGACCGTAGTTATTAAGCAGATAAAAGAGGGAAGGCTTTAAAATTTCGAAGGCTCTACCCCCACTTGTAAAGCGTTCTGTCCACGTCATGCCATCAAATCCCTGTTGAGTTCGTCAGCGAGTTTGTTAAATCGTGCGTTAAAATCTGAGTCATTTGCCAGTCAATTGCAACAGTGATTTTACATTGTTGGCATCATCTTCAAGAATCTTAACATTTGAAGGCAATCAGGTCAATTTGTTTTTGTCCCAGCAAAGGCATGCTTTTGGAGCGTTTTGTCTGGATTTTTAATCTCAGGCTTTAGCCTTTGGGGTTTAGCGCCAAGTTTTGAAAAGTAAGCAAAACAAAAACCGGCTCCTCATCTGCTGAAGAGCCGGTTTTTTGTGATCAGCGGCTTATTCAGGGCTGTGGTTTAGACGATGCCTAAACTGCCCATTATTACCGCGCTTACGGTTGCAATCAGCGGAATCACCACGCAGACCATGCCAATATCTGGATAAGATTCACGATGCGTCAAGCCGCAGATGGCCAGCAAAGTAATGACGGCGCCATTATGGGGCAGAGTGTCTAAGCTGCCGCAGGCAATGGTGGCCACACGATGCAGGACCTGGGGATCAATTCCAGAAGCCTGCGCCATTTTAAGATAGTCTGCGCCCAGAATATTTAGCGCAATGCTCATTCCGCCAGAAGCAGAGCCTGTCAGACCTGCCAGCAAGCTGATTGACACCGCTTCAGAGATCAGCGGGTTGCTGGAGATGCCTAATAAAGCGGCCTGAATCAGCGCAAAAGCCGGTAAAGCTGAGACCACATTGCCATAGCCAACTTCAGAACAAGTATTGACCACAGCCAGCAAAGAGCCAACTGAACCTTGATTCATACTCTCAACCGGTTTTTTAAGATGGTGACGGTGCAGCACTAAAGTGGTGATAATCCCAGCGCTGACTGCAATAATCAGACTCCAGGAGCCAATCACTTT
>CAJYHH010000282.1 GCA_913773825.1 Candidatus Sericytochromatia bacterium
AATTCGTCCACGTTCTGAAACGGAAGCTTCGCTGGCAGGCCGTAAAGTGCTGATTGTGGATGACGATGTTCGCAATATTTTTGCCCTGAGCACCGTGCTTGAAAGTCAACAAATGGAGATTCTAACCGCTGAAAACGGCCGTGCCGGGATTCAGACTTTGCAGGAAAATCCTGAAGTTGATATTGTGCTGATGGATGTGATGATGCCTGAAATGGACGGTTATGAAACCACGGCGGCGATTCGCACGCTGACGGAATTTAAACATCTGCCGATTATTGCGATCACGGCCAAAGCCATGAAAGGTGACCGCGAGAAATGCCTGGAAGCAGGCGCGTCTGACTATATCACCAAGCCAGTTGATATTGAGCAATTGCTGTCGCTGATGCGGGTCTGGCTCGCACAGCGTGTCTGATGTTATCAGCCAGGGGGCGGATGAAGAGCTGGTTCAGCTTGAACTCCGCCTCTTGTTGGAAGGTATTTATCAGTATTACGGTCTGGATTTTCGCCAATATGCCATGAAGTCGCTGCGGCGGCGGGTTCAGAAACTCGTCGAGACGATGTATCTCGACAGTATTTCTAGCCTTCAGGCGCGGGTCTTACATGACCCGGCCTGGATGGAACGCCTGCTTGGTGCACTGACTTTGTCGGTGACGTCTTTGTTTCGCGACCCAGCCTTTTATCGCGCTTTACGTGAACAGGTTGTGACGATGTTGCAAAAACAGCCCTTAATCCGAATCTGGGTGGCGGGCTGTGCCAGTGGTGAAGAAGTTTACTCGCTAGCCATTTTGCTTGAAGAAGCCGGACTTTATGATCGTTGTCGGGTTTATGCCACTGATTTAAACCCAACGGTTTTAGAACAGGCAAAAGCGGGTATTTTTCCCATTCATGTGATGGCGGAGTATTCTCGCAATTATCTGCAGGCAGGCGGTACAAAAACGCTTTCGCACTATTACACAGCCCGATCTCAGCACGCCATTTTTCATCATTCTTTGCGGCGTAATCTGGTTTTTGCCCGGCATAATCTGGTAACAGATCGGTCGTTTAATCTCTTTGAACTGATTCTCTGCCGCAATGTGCTGATTTATTTTAATCCTGACTTACAGGCTCGAGTCCATCAGCTTTTATTTGAAAGCCTGGATAACCAGGGCTTTTTAGCGCTGGGCTTGCAGGAGTCTATGGCTCTGACCCCTCATGAAGCAGATTTTATTACTCTGGACGATATTCATAAGATTTATCAAAAGTCAGAGTTGTGAGGGGGCTGCGGGCTGTGAAGCCCCTGGGCTATGAATACAAAATGCCATAATCGGTTTTAAGACTCAGGCTCAGTAAAAAACTGGGCTTGTTGAGGCATCTGTTGACCGTGCCCGTTTAAGTGCTATTTAGATGTTTATCTAAAGCCCAGAGCCCAGAGCTGCAGTTGATTCCGTCACTGAATCAATCATTTTGGGCGCTTCCCAGCCGGCTGGCAAACGGATGGTAAAAGAGCTACCTTGATTCGGAACGCTTGATACGGTAATTTCACCGCCCAGCAAATAACAAAAATGACGTGTCAGTGCCAGGCCTAAGCCCGTACCGCCATACTGACGGGTGGTGGACGGGTCAGCTTGAGTAAAGGGCTCAAACAATTTGCCCATATGCTCTGGGGCAATACCGATGCCTGTATCCGTGACGCAGAACAAAATCCAGTCTTCAGCTTCCCCTGTTTCGCGCAGGGCTTCAAGGGTAATGGTGCCTTGCTGGGTGAATTTAGCTGCATTAGAAAGTAAATTGAGCAAGGCCTGACGGATTTTAACCGGGTCTGAGCGCATCCTGCCCAAGTCTGGCTGGCAATGTAGATAGAGCGTATTGTGGTTTTGGTCAATTAAAAGTTTGACGGTTTCAGAGACTTCATTGATGAGTTCGCGGATATCAAATTCTTCTGTATAGACATCCATTTTGCCGGCTTCAATTTTGCTGAGATCCAGCACATGATTAATCAGCGTCAGCAGATGATGGCCAGCATGGCGAATTTTGTAGAGATCTGAAATCAAGGCTTGTTTTTCTGGGCTGGGAGCTTGTGTGTCTTCTGCTTCTTCTTCAAGTAATTCGGCATAACCCAGAATTACATTTAGTGGCGTGCGCAGCTCATGAGACATATTGGCTAAAAACAAACTTTTGGTGCGGTTGGCGGCTTCTGCCGCATCGCGGGCTTCGTGCAAAGCGGCTTCAATTAATTTGCGTTGGGTAATATCGCGAAGATAAAGCGTATAAATCGGGCCATTGGGGGTCTCAATCCGTGTTACCGCTAACTCTGCCGGAAAGCGTTTGCCGTTACGGCGAAATGAGGTGACCTCAACCCGCTGGCCCAATAAGCCATG
>CAJYHH010000283.1 GCA_913773825.1 Candidatus Sericytochromatia bacterium
GATTTCACGTCTCTGTGACCGAGAATCGCCTAGTTATGATCTGCTTTCTTCTTTTGCCAGTCTGCGTGAAGAGCTTCGCGCAAACAATAGTTGGGCTGATTTTTATGCCTCACTGGCGCGCTGGACCTGTATGCATTTTCCTGAAGTGCAAAACGATCAGGCTCTGGCTGTCACGATGCAGGTTCAGGCTGCTGTCATGCCCGCTGCTCGGCGTTATCCGTTGGGTATCAGCCTGGCTTACGATTTTGTTGCTTATTATCAGGCGCATCGTCATCAGGGCAATAAGCCTTTGTCTGAATACGGAATAGGTCATTTAAAGGTCGAAGATCCCATTGGCATTGGCACCAGCAGTTTATTAGAGCATTTGCAAAAGCGCGATCGGCCGGTTGTGGTCTGGGAATTGCTGTCTGAGATTGCGCCAAAAGGTACTGAAGCTGATCTGTATGTCGCTGAAGTCATGAAGTCCCGCAATCGCAGCACCAGCGGCGAACACACTTTACCTGCTGCTTAAACAAACTCAATGAGTCGGAATACGCCAGCTTTTCAGCAAATGCTGTTTTTGGCCCAGCAGAGCTATGATCAGGCTGATTATGATGCAGCCTGGGATTATTTTCAAAAGCTGATTGATTTAGACGCCAGTTTTGGACCAGCCTGGGCGATGTTGGGCAATATCGCCTTAGTCGCGGCTGAGTCTGAGCTGGCGCTGAGTTATTTTCGCTCTGCAATTGCTTTGGGTGAAGCCGGTGTTTGGCTGTCAGTGGGGCAGCTCTGGCGAGAGCAAAGGGAGCTCGAGCAAGCTTGCAAAGCCTATACCCGTTACCTGGATGTTTATCCAGACGATGCTGATGCCTGGCTCTTGCTGGCTCAGTGTTATCGCAGCCGCTATTGGACCGCTCATGAAGCGCAATGTCTGGAGCGCGCTCAGATTTTGCGTCCTGATGATCGTTTATTGCGCTCTCAGGCCTTGACGCGTTTTTATGCTGCTGACTGGGACTGGTTAAAAAGCTATTTTACCCAGGTTCTTGATCCAAAAAAGATATCTCAAGCAGAGCCTGAACGGGTGCGTCTTCAGTCTTTGGACTATCTGCGCTATTTGTTTACTGATCCTCAGATAGAAGATCCTGAGCTGTTTCGCTGGATGAAAGTTTGCCATCGCAGTGAACCCAAAACTGATTTTGTTGACTTGGCTAAGAGCTGGCCTGAGCGTCAGCCTGGTCCTTTGCGTTTGGGTTATTTATCCAGTGAGTTTGGCAGTTTTGCCTCTGTGCAGCTGGTCTGGCCGCTGTATTTTTATCATAGTCCAGCGGTTGAGATGCGGATTTACGATGATACGCCACCTGAACAAGCCTTGGCTGATCCACCCTGGCGTGTACCCTGGCGTCGGATTTATGGCCTGGATGATCAGCGTGTGGCCGAGTTGATGCAAGAAGATCAGCTTGATGTGTTAATTGATTTAACCGGTATTAGTCATCAGACCCGGCATGGCTTATATGCCTTACATCCGGCTCCAGCCCAGGTTTCAGGATTAGGCTTTGTGTTTAGTTCGGGATTGGCCTGTATGGATTATTGTTTTACAGATCCTGTCCTGTGCCCGCCCCACATCGAAGCGCTTTATCCTGAACAAGCTGTGCATCTGAGTACGGCTTTTCACTGGCAGCCACCAGAATTTTTTACTCTGACTGATCCACCTAGTGTTCAAAACGGTTATATCACCCTCGGAGCAGCCCATACGCTAAATCGTTTACATCCCGCTGTGATTGCCCTATGGGCAAGCATTCTTCATGCTTTACCTCATTCCCGTTTGTTTTTAAAAACCGTTGTTTTAGAAGACCCCAAAACCCAGGCTGAGTTTTATCAACGTTTTGCTGAGCTGGGTGTTTCATCAGATCGCCTACGTCTGGAGGGGGTTGGCCCGAGTCTGCATGTGCCTTATTTTTATCCTCAAATAGATATTGCGCTGGATCCGTTTCCTTATTCAGGCGGTGTTACAACCAGTGAAGCACTCTGGATGGGCGTGCCGGTTGCGGTCATGGATCAGCCTCAATGGCGCTCACGAGCGCTGAGCGTCAGTCTGTATCACAGTCTGAACCTGACAGACTGGCTGGCCCATTCAGAAGACGAGTATCTGGAACGGGTGGTCAGCTGGGCCCAGAATCCGGCGTTTTTAAAGACCCAGCGTCAAACTTTGCGGGATCGTCTGCTGCATTCACCCATTTGTGATGGCCCCC
>CAJYHH010000284.1 GCA_913773825.1 Candidatus Sericytochromatia bacterium
TACTCAGATTACGGAGCTTGGTGCTGCAGCGACTACTCATCAAGATCGGGATTCAAGCCTGACGCCCGGTGTTCAATATGTCTACAATCTGCGTGCGGACAACAGTAACCGCGTTGCAATTGCAAGCGCTCAAAGCCAGCCAATCAGCATTATTGACGCCAAAGCCATTCCTTCTTTTCGGATTACGAGCCCTGCCAGCAATGATGCTGTTTTAAAAGATCCTCTGGGTTCTGGTCATACTTTTAGCTGGGAAGACTCGAATACAGGTCTGTATCATGTCCAAGTCAGTGACGCCTCTGGCAAAGTCCTTTGGGGTGCGATGACCAAAGCGACAACGATTAACTACGGCACACAGAGCGGCACAACCAAAACGGGTGGCATCAGTACGCCTGCTGATCCTAAGTTAACCGTCCCTCTGGCCTTGACCAATACGCTGACGATTTCTAGCACGGCTCCTAACGCCAGTCGTAATGAAGTTCAGTTTGTGGGTATCGGCAACACGGGCACTTATCGCCTGCAGGTTTCAGCTGTTGAAACCCTGCCAACCAAAGGGGATTTAGCCGGTGCTCAGTCGATTGCCATTCGCAAAGCTGCTGAAATCCGCTTCCTGGCTCAGTAATTTAAGTTAAATCATTTAGGCCCAGGCAATCAGCCTGGGCCTTTTGCCTGATAATCTGCTTTGTTTGACAGAAATAGTTAATCCATTATGACCAGTTACCCTACACCCTCTCTTTTTGCTGAATTTTATAGCCAAATTGCCCATAACCGGCTTGCTCCCTGGCTCAATCAACTTCCTTTGACCCTTCATCAATGGGAAACTCAAGCACGCCGCGGGCGTTTTAAGCAATGGCTTAAACTCCTTGAGCACTTACCTGCTGCACAGTCAGAGCAGCCGCTTAACTTACTGGATCGCGTAAGTATAGGCAGTCAACAAAGTCTGACGGATTCAGAACGTGAGCGGCTTCGCAAGCTCTTGATGAAACTGCAGCCCTGGCGTAAGGGGCCTTATTCTATACATGGGCTTGAGATTGAGACAGAATGGCGCTCTGACTGGAAGTGGGATCGGCTTAAACCCCATATCAGTGATCTGACAGGACGTTATGTGCTTGATATTGGCTGCGGCAGTGGTTATCACCTCTGGCGGATGCGTGGAGCGGGCGCTAAATGTGTTGTGGGCATTGATCCTTATGATCTGTTCTTTGCCCAGTTTTTAGCCATTCAGCATTATTTTGCTGATCCACATGTACACTTTTTACCGCTGGGAATGGATGAACTGCCTGAATTAGCCGCCTTTGATACAGTCTTTTCAATGGGTGTGCTTTACCATCGTCGTTCACCAATTGATTTTTTACGGCAATTAAAAGCTTGTTTAGCGCCTGGTGGTGAGCTTGTGCTTGAGACGCTGGTCATTGAAGGAGATACAAGCAGTGTGCTGATGCCAGAGTCGCGCTATGCGCGAATGAATAACGTCTGGTTTATCCCATCAGTTGACGCTCTTAAGCTCTGGCTCAGACGCTCTGGTTTTTCAGAGATTCAGTTGGTGGACTTAAATCAAACCAGTTTAGACGAGCAGCGCAAAACAGACTGGATTGATGGAGAGTCTTTAGCTGACTGTCTGGACCCTAATAATGCTGCTTTAACAGTAGAAGGTTACCCAGCCCCCTTGCGGGCAATTCTGATTGCCCGTTAATAAATCCAGATTTCGCCGGGGTCAGTTATTTTACGCCAGCCGCGATACATGCGGTCTGTGGTAAAGGGCATGGCCCAATTGCCTGCTGCATCAACCGCAATCAGTCCGCCAGCCCCGCCTAAAGCCTGTAAATCAGCTAGAGCTAATTCCGCTGCTTCTGCCAGGCTTTTGCCACCATAGCGCATTCTGGCAGCTAAATCATGGCCCAAAACGGAGCGAATAAAATATTCACCGTGGCCAGTCCCAGACACGGCGCAGCTGAGATTATCGGCATAAGTGCCAGCGCCGATTAAGGGCGAGTCACCCACTCTGCCATAGCGTTTATTGGTCATACCGCCGGTTGAGG
>CAJYHH010000285.1 GCA_913773825.1 Candidatus Sericytochromatia bacterium
TATCGCCTGCTGGATGACAGTCGCACTGCAAGTCAGACATCTGTGCCTGACGCTGCAACTTTAAGCCAGATTGATGTGCTCGGTGAACAACTCATGCAGTTGCGCAGCGAACTGGCAGCCCGCTAATCTGTTTAGAACTTACGCCTCATCAATAAAAATTGATGAGGCATTTTGCTATGTTTACTTTTAATTCTCTGAACTCATCATTCGTCATGACAATAGACCCCGGAAATCCGGGGCCTTTTAATTAAAAATTTCGTTGAGAGGGGTGTTTAGCGGCCGACTTTTTTGTTGATATAGTCAGCGGATGCTCCAGCGCCCCAGGCTGAGATAGCGGCACTACCGACCACAATGGCAGCTGCAGTTGCGGCTTTTGCAGTCGGATTTGAAATCAGGTTGGACACATCTTTAGCAACTTGAAAGCCTTTGTAAGCACCGTAGGCTGCGCCACCGACCTGAGCGATGGTCTTCATGCGGCCGCTGGCCTGTTCAGTTGTCATCCCTTTGGCTTCAGCTGCACTTTGGTTGATATCTGTGACGGCGCCAGCCAGACCACCGTGCAAGGTGCCGCCCACTGTGCCCATAACAGCACCTAGGACAAGACCACCGCCGGCTGCAATCGCAACCCCTTTGGGACCAAATACACCAAAGGCAGTTGAGGTCTGATTGCCAATACCTTCAACGATTTTTCCGCTGATATAAGCGAGACCAGCGCCGCCGGCTGCACCAGCGATAGAACCATAGATCAGACCATCTTTGGCGCCTTCAGCAGCCATGGCTTTAAGGCCAGCCATACTGTCTTTTTTCTGTGTGGAGATAGCAAGTGTGTCGCTACCGTGTGAAGAAGTCTGCTTAGGCGCTTCAGCGGCCTTGGGTGCAGCTTTGGTCTGGGGCAGGGTTGCAAAGGACTGGATGGCAGCGGTGTTTTGAATGGTAGGCATTTCTCTATTCCTCTTTACGCTTTAAATTTACGCTTTAAAAACTTCGGCTAACTTTCTATAAAATGTATATCGGCGCTTGACCCTGGATCTTTCTTAAGAAAAGAATAAGAACAGGAGGAATTTTGTTTAAGTCCAGACTGTTCTTTAAAAAATGGCTTAATTCGAGAGATCTGAGACAATTGAGTGCTGATATATAAGAACTAACTTAAAGCTGAGCCGCAAACTGAGTAGGCAAATTGCTGTAAATCCGCTCATCTTCACGACCTAGCGTCCAGAAAGTAACTCCAGCCAGACCGTAGTTATGCACTAAATTGATGCGTTCAGCTACTGAGCGGGAATCCCCGACATAAGCCCGATAGTTTTGGCCATTGCTGCTATAGTCAGTCCAGGCCTCACGAGCTGTTGTGTCCCACTTTAGCTCTGTCTGCTGGGCGCCCACAGCGGCATAAGTCGAAAACGGGAACATCATGGTGTAACTCCCGTTAGTTTCCTGACGCCAGACCCAGGCGTAATTGTGCAGGCCAAGCTGAATTTTATGAGCGGGCAGGCCACGGCCAATCATGTACTTTAAGCTGTTCTCGATCCAGGCATATTCTCCGATGGGGCCCGGTACATTCATGCCAGCATCAAAGTTATGGTCATACATCATGATTTTAAAGCGATCAACAGCGGTTTGACCCAGACGTGCATAGTCAAAGATTTCACGCGCTTCAACTCTGGCGCTGTCCGCTGCTTTTAACGTCACGCTTAGACGTTTGCCCTTTTCATGCAGGCGCTTCGCCAGATCATCCACAAAACTGGCAAAAGCAGCCTGACCAGCGGGTTTACCCAGCTCAAAATTCAGGTCAAAGCCATCATAGTTACGCTTTACAGCTGTGTTAACCAGATTGTCGATTAAGCGCTCACGGGCTGCGGCATTGTTAAAGATTTTATTGATTTGACCAGCCCCATTATCGCCAATTGTTGGGATCACTAAATCCTGATTGGCGTGAATCTGATTTACTTTTGCTGCGCTGTAAACATAGCTGCGCTCATAAATCGTGCCGTTGGATTTTTCAGCTGCCGTGCCGCCATCAGATGTCCCGAGGTTGTACCAGTACGGGTTGGTCTCACTGAAGATCTTGTTAAATTTGCTGTAAACCGCGTGACTTTCGTTGTCCCAGCCGTCGTTATACCAGCCAGCCACTTCAATCGGCAGATCTTCATTACCAGAAGCATCCTGAACCCGAAAATTTTCAGGTTGGCCAACCAGTGGCTTCAGATCAGCACCATCAGCCGGAATTGCAGCCATGGCTGAACTGGCCTGAGCGGTCTGAAAGGAATTATTTATAGTCGTTACAGTCGTTACAGCAGGCAGAGTCAGCGTGGCGGTCTGGGTACAGCCGAACAGGGTTAAAGCTAAATATGCACAACTAATCATCTGGGTGAAGGGCCTTTTTGACACTCTAAACGTTTCCTTTGTTTTTGTCTAACAAAAGGAGCCCGTTTAAACGTGTAAATCACGTTTAGGGCAACCCGGCTATCTAACCCCCTCAGCGCTGAAGCGCTGGTCCCCCTTTGAAATGGGGGACGGAAGATGCTCTTCCTGGGGCCAGACCCGTGGCTTTGCGTCCCCGCCTCACGACGGGTTTGCCTTTGTCCTTTATCAAGGTCTGATCAAATCAAAATCGGTTCTCAAAAAATGAATCTAATCTTTAGTCGATCTGTCTTTATGAGCTTATGGTGGGGCGACAGGTGGGTGATGCAGGACGATAGAGTGGGTGAAGCTCTTGATATCTGACTCATACTGTTACTAATACTGATTAAAGCCTGTGGCGTAAATCCTTTTCAAGCAGTCCTGGCTGCTGACCTGAGTGAATCATATAACCCGCCATTAAGTTTTGTAAAGCACTATAAAATAGTCTAAATGCCAAAGCTCAGCTATCGATTTCCACCAGGCCCCCGTCCACTAATTAAAAGCGAAAATATCCGGGCTTTTCAACGTGATCAGCTGGGATTTTTCCAGCGTTTGAGTGCAGAATATGGCCCAGTGAGCAGCTTTCGACTTGCCACCAAGCGATTTGTGTTGCTTAACGAACCCGAGTTAGTCCGTCAATTATTGACCAAGGACTACGCTAAATTCCGCAAAGGACGCTTCTTTGAAATTGCCAAACCTTTTTTAGGTGAGGGCCTGCTGCGCAGCGAAGGAGCGTTTCATGCCCGTCAGCGCAAACTGATTCAGCCTTTGTTTTATCGCGCTCGGATTCAGGAATATGGCCAGACTATGATTCGCTGCGGTAGCCAATGGTCTGAACAATTGACGCCAGGCACTTATGATCTGGCGAATGAAATGCAGCGCTTGACTTTAAAAATTGCCGGCCTGACTTTGCTTGATACCGATTTAGAGGCTGAAGCAAGTGAAATAGGTGATGCTCTAAAAGTAATGCTATCCCTGTTTACTCACGTTAATTCACCGCTTAAAAAAGCCTGGTCCAAATTGCCCACCGCAAAGCGAGCTGAGATTCAGGGCGCAGTCAGCAGTCTGGATCGTTCAATTCTGACGATTATTAATCGCCAGCGTAATCAGGGAGCGAGCCAGCCCAATCTGATTGCCCACTTGATGACGCTACAAGATGAAATGGGTGGTTTGAGTGACGCCCAGATTCGCGATGAGGCCATGAGTCTATTTTTAGCCGGTCATGAAACCACGGCTAATGCTTTGGCCTGGACCTGGTATTTGTTATCCCAGCATCCTCGGATTGAAGCCTGTTTCCATCAAGAATTAGAGCGTGTACTGGCTGGGCGTTTGCCGACACCTGAAGACTTAAATGCTCTGACTTATACCCGCCAGATTTTAACGGAATCGATGCGAATCTATCCACCCGCCTGGATTTTAGGGCGACGATTATTAGAAGATTATCGTCTGGCAGATTATCATCTGCCCAAAGGGACGATTTTTATTCTGAGCCCCTATCTGATGCATCATGAGCGGCGTTTTTATTCTGATCCAGAGCAGTTTAGGCCTGAGCGCTGGAACACTGAGTTTAAAAATGCACTGCCCAAATTTGCTTATTATCCGTTTGGGGGTGGCCCGCGTAACTGTATTGGTGAAGCCTTTGCCTGGATGGAAGGCGTCTTGTTATTGGCTACAATTGGCCAGCGCTGGCGCTTTGAGGCACTAACCAAGCAGGTACCGCAACTAGAGCCGCTGGTGACCTTACGACCGAAAGCTGGCCTCAGACTCAAAGCGGTTTTACGCTGATTTTGAACAGATTCTAACTTCCAAAATCCTACCGCCTCGGTCTATCATGCTGTAATTCGCAATTTAAAATAGCTTTTGTAGCACTTAATCAAGTATCTGATCAAAGAGAGTGTCTCATGTTTAATCTCACCCGTTTGCCTTTGCTAGGCACCGCTGCCCTGGCGGCCTTGACCCTGACTGGTTGCCCCAATGTCTACAGCGATGAGTTTATGCGCTCGCTTGATCAGTCTTATTACAGCAAATGGCCACAGGAAATTAGCCCTGACGCCTTACCCGCTCACTCGCTTGGGCAGGACATTATGCCTTTTTTCCGCGAGCACGCTGGCGCCTGCGGAATGTTTGCAAACCTCAATCTGCCTTTACCTGCCAATCGCAATTATATTCCTGAAGAAATCCAGCGCTTTACGGGCACTCCCTTAAACACCCCAGTTGTCTCCATTCGCAGGGTAGTAGGCGAAAATATTTTTTATTATGTTTTTCCAGGATTAGACCAGACCAAACCCGCAACCGATTTGGGTTTTGAAAATCTGTTTAATGTGGGCGATCGCGGTTTAACCGGCACATTTGGTCTTTCGAGAGATTATCCCGTGGTGCCTTCAGCTGGGGACTCCTGGCGCATTCGCCAAAGCTGTTCAGGCTTTTTAAACAGCCATCTGGCCAGCTCGTTTGAAGGGATTGGCGCTCCACCGTTTATTCCCTATGGCGCGTTTAAAGCGGCCGTGCAAAACGATAAAGAAATGAAGTCCTCAATTGTTGCGGTCTCGGGTAAATTTTTCTCACCGCTTTTAGGTTTGTTGTCTGAAGATGACATCAGCCCGGACTCAGTTAACGTCAAACTGAATCTCTGGTACAAATATCGCAGCGAAGCCGCCCAGGGCAATCTGGCTGGCTTTATAGATAAATCTCGTCTTTTGCGTGAGTTTAGGGGTTTGCTGATTTCACGGGCTACGGACACCGGCAGCATTAACGAGCTCAACGCCAATGGGGTGTTGACGATGGACATGAATCAAATTGGCAAAATTGAAGGCAAACTGGACGCCAAATATTCAGTCAAAAATACCTTTAACTCAATTGTCTATAACACCCTGATTTATTGCCAGACCGGTGGCTGTGACTTTAAATCGATGTCCCTGCCCGTACCAGAGAGCATTGCGACTTCTTTTGCCAAGGTCAGCCCTGACGGTGGCAAAGACGTCTTTAGCTCAATTCAGCCTAATCGCACCCTGCGCTTCTGGCAAGATGTAGCGGGCATTCCTGACAAGTACTGCCAAAAAGGGGAGTCCCGCTGGGATATCAACTTTATTAAAAACGGCGATGTTTTTAGCCCCAGCAGCAAACCAGTGCTCACAACCAGCCCTTTACCGATGGACAAAGACGGCATTCAGCGCTGCCGCTATTCTATTGAAGGCAAAGTCCGTAGTGATTTAAGTGCCGCCAAACTCAACAGCGACAACGAAAGTGTCGAGCTGGGCTTTGAGTTAGTCAATAAAGACACGCTTAACTATAATGGCAAAGCTTTTCAGATTAAAATTCCGGGCCGCGTAATGTTTAGCTCAAAAAACGCGATTCAGCCGATTATTGTTGGCAAAGAGCCTTTGAGCTATGAAAAAGTCGGCAATGATCCCCGCAGCATGAGCCTGCGCTGGGAGTTTGACGTGATTTTTAGAGAAGATCAGGCAGACCTCAGCCAGATTATCGACTACGCGCGTAATAATCTGGCTGCTGGCAGCAAAGCCCGTCTCAGTCACTTTAATCAGAATCGCCTTGAGCGCGTGACCGATGACATCATTGAGGTCAAAGCCCGCCCGGATCAAGACGAACGTAAGTTTTATCATGTCACCGTCACCAGCCGCAAAAAATTCGATTTTTCGAATCCCAATTTGTTCTCTGATGACCAATACACGCTTAACACTGATTTGCAGGTACCGCTGCGCAATCGTGAGCTGCAA
The DNA here is from genome assembly GCA_913773825.1 of Candidatus Sericytochromatia bacterium. Classification (GTDB taxonomy): domain Bacteria; phylum Cyanobacteriota; class Sericytochromatia; order UBA7694; family UBA7694; genus CAJYHH01. The sequence continues at coordinate 6,132 of CAJYHH010000285.1, forward strand.
AGTGTGCCGCTTGAAGTCAAACTGAATTACCCCGTGCCTTTACCCACCGCAACGCCAGTGCCCGTCAGCACTCCGGCACCGATCAATAGCGACACCCCGACACCTAGCGAATAAGTAGT
>CAJYHH010000286.1 GCA_913773825.1 Candidatus Sericytochromatia bacterium
ACGACTAGCAAGAAAACCTGCCTCCCAATCTTGATGCGGTGTGCGATGCATCAAGAGCAGACCTTCAAGTTTGGCGACAGAGTCGATGTGCTGGAGCAGAAAGCGCCTGATGTCGTCAGGAATTTCCGCGCTATCCATGAAGATTTTTGGCCCTCTTTTTCAAAATCCAACAGAACATATTCAATGCTGCTAATTAATTAATATTTAACATATGAGCTCTTAAAGGGTCAAATACTTGAAGAGATTTTTACGGCCTTTATATAGCACGCGAAGAATAGATTTATTTGATAATATTCTAATTAATTTGATTTATTAGTTAAATATGCTGTAAATAGAAGGTTGTGATTTTAAGTGCTTAATCAATTTAATTCTGTTCAGCTTTTTCAGGAATACTGATATAGTCCAGCCCGCCGTCTTGGGAGCGATAAAGCGCCAGATTAACACCGTGACCCACATGACCAGCCAGAGCTTCAAAGGCTCTTCGGCGAGCGCCGCCCAAGGTCTGGCGCATGGCGCGCGTTGGCTGAATAAACGCGTTATAGCCCAGTAGCACGCCATCAGAGCGAAAGAGCGTAATCCCATCACAGCTAAGCATGCCGCGAATCAGGCTAGCTCGTGAATACAGACTGGAAATTTCTTCTATGCCCGGATTGATTGCATAAGCTTCAATGGTTGCGGGTATCGACAAATAAGGCTCTTCGAGCCAGACCGCATCACTAAAAATGTCCATCCGTGCCCCGCTTACGGGCAAAACTGCAATCAGGCTCCCGTGAATATCACGGGTGAGTTCAGTAATCACGCGATAATAAAAATCGCGCAAGGGCTGTTTAAGATCAGCCCGCGTTTCGCGGCTAATGGCTCGAATAAAGGCCTGGGTCACTTGCTGGGGATGCTTACTGCCCATTCGTGCCCCAGATAAGTATAAATGAAGGCCTTCGCCGTTAGCGGAGCGGACTTCGATGACGTTTTCTCCAATTTGCAAAAGCCCAATTAAAAAAATATCTTCACGGCTCAGAGCGCGCAGACTACCAAATGTCGTCGGGCTTAAAGGTGAATTTTCGGTTCTAAATACTCCATAAGTAGCGGGCTGCCCGCCTTCTTGACCAATTGCAATAAAAATCGCCCATTGACGTCGTTCTGCTAAAGGGGCACATTGTTTGAGCGCTTGCTGAACAAGTTGGCGTGTAATCGGACCATGGCCCAGTGCAATGGGGTCTTTGCCGCCTAAGCCCTGGGTGATGTCATCAACGCTGGCACAGACAAAAACAACCGGGTATAAGCTGGCGCCTTCTTCGCGATGACCGGCTAACGAACCAATCATTTCAGCAAAAAAATCTGCATGTCTGATTTGGGCTGGCCATTGATCTGCCAGAAAGCGCTCGACGGTCTCGACGAGTTTGTATCTGAACGAAAAGGTCTCTATCGCCATGCAGAACTCCAGAAATGACCGGCCAACCAGGGCCGATAAGAGATAGCATTCTAATCGTCATTTTGCCATGCATTGAGTTGAGTGCGGGTGATGACACTTAAATGTTTTGAAATCTATTTTTAAATCTATTCTGCAGTCGCCGGTTAGAAATCTGTTCGCTAAACTAGAGCAGAACAAAAGCCAAGCTAAAGGGTTAATGTTTAGCTCGGTTGTTGATTGTCGTTGAGCTGTTTTTTCCGGGAGCGCAATCAGGCGTAATCAGTAGGACGGTATTTTGCTAGAGGTCGCTATTATTGGAGCCGGATTTAGCGGGATTGGCATGGGGATTCGCTTGCGCCAATCGGGGGTTCAGAATTTTTTAATTTTTGAACGCGCTCAGCGGCCTGGTGGGGTGTGGCGGGACAATCGCTATCCAGGCTCTGCCTGCGATGTCGAATCAGCCCTGTATAGTTTTTCATTTGCGGCCCATCCCGACTGGAGTCGTCGTTTTGCCCAGGCAGCTGAAATTGATAAGTATCTGGCAGATTGTTGCCAGCTTTTTGAGCTTGATCTGCATCTGCGTTGTCAGCATGAATTATTAGCCGCAGATTGGGATTCTGAGTTGGCCTGCTGGCAATTAAAGACCAGTCAGGGAGTTTTTCAGGCCCGTGTTTTAATCTCTGCAACAGGCGCATTTAGTGAGCCCAAACAGCCTTCTTTGCCTGGTTTAGAAAGCTTTGGCGGGACGGTTTTTCATTCTTCACGTTGGCCTTCAGACTTTAATCTGAACGGGCAACGGGTGGGTGTGATTGGCACAGGAGCCTCTGCGATTCAGTTTATTCCAGCGATTCAGCCCCAAGTTGCCCAACTCAATGTCTTTCAGCGTACACCCGCTTGGATTGTGCCTCGTCCTGACCGCTTGATCAGTCAGAGGGGACAGCAGCTTTATCGTCATTTGCCTGTGCTACAGCGTCTGCGGCGTTGGCAGATTTATGTGGTGCGAGAGCTGATTGGGATTGGGTTTCGACGTCCTGGCCTGATGCCCTTGATGCAGAAATATGCTTTACATCATCTGCAGCGCTCAGTTCACGACCCTGATTTACGTCAACGCCTTACCCCTGACTATGCAATGGGCTGTAAACGCGTGCTGCTTTCAAACAATTTTTATCCCGCCATGACTCAGTCGAATGTTAACTTAATTACAGATGCCATTAAGGCCGTAACGCCCTCGGGCTTATTAACCCGCTCTGGACAAGCATATGCTTGTGATGTTTTGATTTTTGGCACAGGTTTTAACGTCAATCAAAATATCCTGGCAAGCCGGATTACAGGTCTGCAGGGCAGCACATTGGATGATTGCTGGCAGGGCAGTCCACGTGCCCATCTAGGCACCATGGTGGCGGGCTTTCCCAATTTCTTTTTGCTCTTAGGGCCCAATACAGGTTTAGGACATTCTTCGGTTGTCTTAATGATTGAGGCCCAAATTGAATTGGTGCTGCTGGCTTTAGCTTTAATCCAGAAAAATAACAAAGCTCTACAGCCCAGGGCTGATGTCCAAACGAATTTTGTCAGCCAAATCGAACAGCGTTCAGCCCATACTGTCTGGTCAGCAGGCTGTCGCAGTTGGTATCTCGATCAAACAGGTCGGAATGCCACGCTTTGGCCTGGTTCAATTGGGGAGTTTAAACGGCGTTTATTGCCTTTGCGCCCTCATGAATATGAGTTTTTATAGTCTAGCATTGCTCAGTATTCACTCAGTATTCACTCAGTACGCTGCCACATTGTGAAACTCAAATTAGAATTGTGTCAGAGTCAGAGTCAGAGTCAGAGTCACTTATATTTGTTCAGTAAGCGGGTGTGAACTAATTGTGAAGATGAGTCAGGATCCGGCTGGCCAGACGGCGAAACTCACTGAGCCAGGGATCAGCTTCAGGAGAGCGAGATCGAAACAAGAGTTCAATACCATCATCATACAGGTCTATCAAAAGATGAAAGCTGCGGTTTTCAATCGAAAATAAAGATAATTCATCCAGACTTTCAACCATTAACAGGGCTTCAGAGGCTGATTGATAACGCAGGGGATTTAAATCAGATTGGGGTGCGGGGTCGATCCGACCCTCAAAAGCAAAATAATCAGAAATGGCCTGAACAAACTCAAGCACAAATTGTTTAAGAACCTGGCTATTACAAGCAGGTGACGGCAGATAGCTTTGCACGTAGTTAGAATCCTTCAAAATGAGGGTTTTACTGCTTTTCGCTAGGATACGGAATATCATAAGCGCCAGTAGAATGTATTAAAAAGTAGATATATAAAAAATAATTTATGAGTTATTGATAACTTTTTTATGCAGCTTGCTTATGCAAGCTGCAGGGCTTTTAGTAAGCGTTTAAATAAAGCAGGGGGCTTAAGCTGAAACAGGCTTAACATGTTATGCTGGGCACAGGATTTTTGTGTGCTCTGCCAATCCATTTACACCAAACGCCCCCAGGAGCCCGGCATGGTCTTTTTCTCTTCTTTTTCATTGGTTTTTGCCGCCTTATTGATCGGCTTGAACAGCCCTGCCGCTTTGGCGCAGAGCGAATCCTCGCCTCCAGCCAGTGCTACCGTGATTGTGGACCGTAACCTGGAGCTGGCGATTACAGAAATCCCCAAAACTTGTCGCACGGTGCGCGTCAGTATGCTGCGCCGCGATGAAATTTCACCGGGTTATTTATCTCTGACCCGTTTGGTCCATGAAGATCAAAAGCGCGGCCGCTGGGTTTCGTTTAGTCTGAGCCCAGAATTTTTTCCTCATGCTTATTCGCCTGGGGATGTCTGGCTAAGTTGTTATAACCAGGCGGGTGAGTCAGCCGGCTTTTATGTGGTTCATCGCCCGTTATTGTTCGATGTGAGCCAGGTGCTCGAGATGACAGAAGATTTTGAGGCGGCTCTTGATGAAGATCGTTAAGAGGCTAAGTGCTCTCGCTGCGGGATTTTCGCTTGCTTCGCTGCTGTTTTTACCCGTTATGGCTCAAGAACAAGTGCCGCTTGAGCAGCGCTGGCATCAGGGAGCGGAACAGTTTTTGGATCGGATGGGCTTTTGGATGTCACCGCTGGTGCCCTCTTGTCGCTTGCCCGCTCCTGCGCGTTTTTATGAAGAGCACGGCGAAAATTATTCTTTAAGTCTGGGGCTTAATTCAGCTTTGATTATCGGACGTGCGGCTTGGGGAGCGCAGCCCGCTAAGCCTGAAGGGCGCTCCTGGTCGGCTTATCCCGCTGATCAGCCCTTTTGTGGCTTTATTCAGCATCTTACTGTCCATCATACCCATAGTCTGTATACAATTCGTTCCCTGCAAGAGTTTCATCAAAACCAGGCTGATCCCAAAGCCGATATTGGCTATCACTTTTTTATCGATCAAGATGGCGTGATTTATGAAGGCCGGCCATTGGGTTATATGGGCTCTCATAGCGAAGGCGATAATAGTAACAACGTCGGAATTGTATTAAACGGCGATTTTCAGGAAAAAGAGCCAGACCCTCGGCAAATTGCGGCTTTACGTCGTTTAGTCGGAGCTTTACGCTGTCCCTGTGCCCCGATTGACGGGCTCTGGACCCATCAACAGCGCAAAGGTTTACGCTTTCCGGGTGATCCCGCTCATTTTACGGCCTGCCCAGGACAGTATCTGGCAGAAGAAGTGAGCTGGATTGCTAAAGATTTTGGCTTAGGACCGATTCTGCGTGAGCCAGTTAAAAACCCTTAAGTCTCTGACTCAGAAGTTTCTGGCTCAACTGACTCAACCGGAATTGCATTGACCTGCGCAAGCAGGTCTTCTAACATGTGTTGCGCTTTTTTGAGCTGAATAAAACAAGTCTCAAGCTCTTTGCGATGAGTGACTTCAAGGTTTTGGGCCGGGATCTGTAAGACAGGTTGCTGGGTCTCAAACCAGGTGCTGAACTGTTGCAGGCGGCGGGTAAACAAATTGAAGTCCTGTTCTGTGACGGAGCTTAAAGGTGTTTGGGAATCAGGATTTTGCAACTGCTTTTTAAAAAAGCGCACATCTTCATATGAGATGTCCTGATTGCTGTCCAATAAATCCAGAACATAGCGCTGGACTTCTTCAGAGGTAGATTTAGCTGCCAGTTCATATAAAGACTTCAGATCCAGGCAGAGTAAACGGGACACTGTGTCGTTTTTAAGCTCAAGCCGTTTAACCATTAGCGCAACGTTCATAAAACGATTAGCGGTTTTGGCTGACATGCTGAAGTTATCATTCAGCCAGTTTCTGAATTTGCCATGCCCCAGCAGCTTTTTTGCGCGTAAGAGCAAAAATCCAGATTCAATGAGGCTTTGGGCTGTATGTTCAAGCGCATCTGCGAGCTGGCGAGTGATGTCTTCAAGACTGTCCAGCGCAAGTGTTGAGTGGTTTGGCGGATTCAGGGAGTCTGATTCTTTTGTCATTTTGTTTTCTTGGATCATCAATTCAACCCTACAGTTGACTGCAGATTTTTCTTGTAATTTTCTTAGTAAAAAAGCAAAAGAAAAGGCTTAACAGCAATGCTAGAAGGGTGAGAATCTGAATTTAGGACGGCATTATATGCTTAAGATTAGATGTCTTACAAGCCTAATCCTTTTGCAAGGACTAAGAATTTAATCGCGAATCAAAGACGTTTTTATTTATGGTTTTGTCAATGCTTTTTAGCTAAAAAGGCTGATTTTTAGCAGACTTTGCGTTTGTTTTTATCCTAACAAAGTGGTCCTGAGAGATTCAAGCCTTTGTGGCTGATTTGGCTGATTTAAAATTGCAGGAATAAGTGTTTAATTATTTAAAAAATATTGAATAGATGAGTGATAATTTGTTTTTGTTGTTATTTTTTGAAATTTAGATTAATTTGTTTGTTATTTTAATCAGAGTCTCAGATTTAAATAACAAACATTATTTTGTTGGCATTCAGAATCCAGATGGCCTTATCTTTTAGCTCGATTCAAACCTTCAGTCAGAATGAGATATCTAGATGAATATATTTAAAAAAACAAATTTATATGTAAATTTATTCCTGACTAACACTTGTTTAATGACAGAAATGCTAGCATCAGGCTGAAAAGATCTCTATCAAAGGTGAACATCAAATGGGTATACAAAGAGCGTTACAAAGTGGTTTGTTTGGCTCCATGTTTCCTATTCTTCGGCCTGGGGTTAACTCATCAACTGATTGGCTAAAAATAGAGGGAATTAAAGCTGAACTTCGTTTGTCGATCTACCTGCCACCTGATTATAAGCTGCCCTTTGTGCGTTATTATCCGCTTGCCTATTTTTTTGATGGTCAAAATCTGTTTGAGCATCATCATCCAAATGGTTCAATGAGTTGGCAACTCCATCGTTTATTAGATCAACGCTGGCAGCGGGGGTTGACGGTACCGATTGTGATTGGGCTACATCTTAAACTTAATCCAGAACAAGAACTTGTCCCTTGGAGTCAGGCTGGTAAACGCATTCTGGCGAGTATTGCGCTGGACTTGCACCCAGAAATTTTAAGCTCTTTGCCCGTACTTAGCGGGCCTGAGCATACTTTATTAGGCGGAGAAGCAGAGGGTGGGTTAATGGCGCTTGGAGGCGCTTTTGATTATCGTGAGTTATTTGGCTCGGTGCTGAGTTTGTCTCCTCCGCTGGCTGTTCATCAGCCAGCCCTGATACGACTGATTCAATGTCAGCTTATCCGCTTAAAAACGCCCCTAACCAGCTTAAAAACAAAGCCAATCCGGCTTTTTTTAGATACCACTTGTTTGGAAAACTCTGAATCCCTTCAGATGCCTGAGCAACTGACCGGGCTCTTAAAAGCCCAGGGTTGGGTAGAAGGCTATGATTTTTTGTCTTTAATCGAACGGCATAACCCACACCAGAATCGCTATCGTCGGATTACAGACGGTCTGGATTTTTTATATGGGGCCAAACGCTCAGCAAAACGAGTTGCTTAAAACATCAGCCTGCGGGATGTTTGAGAAAAAGCAGAAGGGGATGCCCTTCTGCCCATCGCTGTGTATTACTTGACGGAGAGTGTCGGTTCGAGTCTGCTTATGATTATAGCGATTAAGTCATTAAAAAGGCGTTAATACAAGGCTATTTTACTCAAGACTAGCCTAAATCAGGTTTAAATGATTACCGGCGGGCAGTGGCGCTGAAATGAGCTACAATACAGATGAATCCCCGTGAGTCTGTCAAGTTGAGGCCGGAATGTTACAGGCAGAGAAATACATCGATCTCGACGAGCTGTCTAAATGGACCCAATCCTGGAATGAACAGCTCTATATGGACTATTTTGAGAGCCAGATTCAGGACCGGCTCAAGCGTCTAAAAGTGCGCTCCAGTATGGAAGAAAACATCGTTAAAATTAAAAAGCTTTGCCTGGATATGGGTGAAAGCATTAATTTTCATGCTTTTATCTCGCTGATGAACCGCATTGTTTTTAATTGCTATTTTAAAATTGGTAACTCAGCGCTTCAAATTGCGAATTATTATGAAGAAATTTTAGTTCCAGCTGATCAGACAACCCGTAACCGGATGTTTGGTTATCGTTCAGGTCGTCGGGCTTCTGGGCAGCTAAAAGTCTGTTTTCAGGGCATGGAAATTGGTCAGTTAGGTGAACAGAGCGATATGTTCCACCTGATTTTTGACGCTTGTTTTAATACCGAAGACGAGCTCTTTGATGAAGCGGATGTGCTGTTTGACGACAGCGCTCAAAATCCACTGGTCAGCAGTGGAGAAGATATTCTCTTAACGCTTAAAATCTGGAAGCCAGAGCTGCTGGAACAAAACCGTGATCGCTTTGTTGATTTATTTCTGTTTCATTGCTCAACTAAATTGGGCCTTAATTTTAAACGCGCCAGCTTTGAAACACCTTTAGACCGTCGATCTGAGCCGATTGATGAAGACATTCAGATTCGACCGATTCAGGCTGAGAGTCTACCGATGTTGTATTTCAACTCAGCTTCACATAATCTGCCTCCACAGATTGTCTATATGTCTTATTACCACGCTATCAGCTATTTCTTCGAGCGCGCTGTTTATCTGATTATTCGTGAAAAAATGCAGAGTATGTTTGATCTCGACGATACAGATGACAATCGCCAGCTGCGGCGGATGGCTAAAGCTGTAAATACCCTGCGTGAGCGCTTTAACGAAAAAGAAGCGCTTGAACTTGTTCTCAAGCGGGTTGTTAAACTTGAAACCCTGGTGCGCTGGTTAGATGCCAAGCCAGGCCGTAAGCGCTGGTACACCCAACCTCAGGAGTTCTATAAAGAAGTCCCGCTTGTGAGTGTGACTTCTGAAAAAGAGCTGATTCGTAGCCTGGTTGAACGGATTTATGCTTTAAAGGGCACGATTGAAGAAGCCTTTGACAAGCGCGACAGCTTTGTTTGGATTCAGAGTATGGATGAATCTCTGCTTCAGCGAGATATTCCGCTGCTTAAGCTTTTAGCGGCACGAACAATTGAAATCTGGAGTCTGGCAGAACCATTATGAAGGGCAGAATTGTTTTTAACGGAAATATCGGTCAAGAGACTGAATTTATCCGAACCTTTGCGCCACAGCTCCTGCATTCAGAGCATCAGGACCCCGCTGTTCGCGAATCCCGCAAAGTCTTAATGATTACAGCTGCCTGGCAAAAAAGCGAGTTTAACGAAGGTCATATTCGCGATGCTCTGTATGAAATTGGGATTCCGGCCAATTATGTGGATGGCTACGACGAAAATGTTCAGAATCTCTCGATTTATCATGACTTTAATCGCTTACGTCAGCAAGATCCCGAACTCTATCAGAAGTATCATGCCAAACAAAAAGTCATTCAGGCTTTTAAACGTTTTTATCGCGAAAAAAACTCTGGCCTGATTCGGATTCTGCAAAATCAATTGACTTTGCTGCGCGAAAGCTTTCCCAGTATTTCTTTGGCTCAGGTTTTAGCTTATGACGTGAGTCAAGGCCAGCGTCAGCTCAATGCTTATAATCCCTGGCAAATGCTTTATCATTATGCCTGCCGTGATATTCAGGCCAGCATGGACAAGCTGCGCGCTCATGACGAGCAGATGCTTAAAATCTGCCATGAAATTGACGCTGCTTTTGTAGTTAACTCAGGGCTTAAACACCATCCTGTTTATCAGCAAATTCGGGCCCAGCTCCAGCAGCGAATTTTAAGCTCGAACTCGATTTTTATCTTTGGTGGCCATATTGCGGTTTTGTTTA
>CAJYHH010000287.1 GCA_913773825.1 Candidatus Sericytochromatia bacterium
ACCTGGCTTTCAGCGTGAATGCTCCCACCGTGTTTAAGCACCAGCTCCCGTGTCAGCGCCAGGCCAATTCCGGTGCCTTCGTGGGTGCGTGACTGGGTACCGCGAATGCGATGAAAGCGGTCAAATAAATGCTTCATCTCAGCAGCGGGAATCCCAGCCCCTGTATCACGCACACACAGTTCAACCTGGTGCTCATGGGCTGTCAGGTTGAGCTCCACTTCGCCCTTAAGCGTAAATTTATAAGCATTTGAGAGCAGATTGAGCACAATTTTTTCCCAGAGATCGGGGTCTACGTAAACCGTTTGAGGCAATGAGGGCGTGTTAATGATAAAGCGCAGGCCTGCAGACTCGATTGACGAGGCAAATAAACTGGCCAGATCGCGGGTATAAGCGGCCAGATCGAGCGGTTCAAAGCTGGTCTGCATGCGGTCAGCGTCAATACGTGAAAAGTCCAGCAAGGTGTTGACGAGTTTGAGCAGTCGTAAGCCGTTGCGGTAAACGCGCCCCAGATCTTCAGTCGATAAAGCTTGTTCAGCGTTTAGGGCTTCTTCAACCGGGCCTACAATCAGCATCAGCGGGGTGCGAAGCTCGTGGCTGACATTGGAGAAAAACGTACTTTTGGCGCGATCCAGTTCGGCCAGGGCCGCTGCCCGGCTTTGAGCCTCGTCAAGCAGGCGCTTGGTATCTAAGGCCGTCGCGATTTGGCTCGCAGCCAGCTCAAGAAAGCTCTGATACTTTTCATCAAAGCGCAGACGCGCGCTTAAGCCTAAGACCGCGACCCCGATATACACATCTGACGAGCTGCGCTGCAAAGGCAGCACAAAGGCTGCCTGAGCGGGCTCGGGCCAGGGGCCAAGTGCTTCAGCGCCGATGAGCTGGCTTGCGTTATCCACTTTAATTGCCCGTGTTTCGCTTAATGATTGCTGAGCCAGCTGGGTCAAAGCGGTCAAGTCAATCTCTGTAAGGTTGTCAGTCTGAGCCGCCAGCCGGAGTTCATCAGTCTGAGCGTCTCTAAGATAAAGGGCACAATAAGGGATTTCTTGGGCGTGGTTTAAAATCACGTCGATGACGTCCTGAACCGGATCCAGGGATGCGGCGCGTGGGGCAAGCGCCCGCAGAATATCCGCGCGACGTTCGCTTAAAACGGTGTCAGTGACTTCAAAAACCGGCTGCAAAATCCCGCAAATGACCCCTTTGTCGTCGCGAAGCGGACTAAAAGTAAACGTAAAATAGGTTTCTTCGGGAAAGCCAAAGCGCGTCAGCATCAGCTCGGTTTTTTCAACTCGAATGACTTCACCTTGATCCAGCACCTGGCGCATCCAGGGGTAGATGACCGGATAAGTATCGGGCCAGCATTCCCGGTATGGAGCTCCAAAATATTGAGGATGGCGCGGGCCCATAATCACCGCATACCCTTCGTTGTAAATCTGGACCTGGTCATCACCCCAAAACAGAATGGCAGGTGTGGGCATTTCAAAGATCATCTGGGCATAGCTCACCAGACTGCGAGGCCAGCTTGTAACCGGACCCAGTGACGTCTGGGACCAGTCTTTATCGCGCATCAAAGCACTAAACTCACCTTTTGCATAAAGGGATGAGGCATCTTGCTGTTGATCGGTCATAACTGGTTTTCCACCGTTCGGATTATTTCAGGTTTTAGTCTGTGCGATGCTAAGAGCCGGAAACCTGAGAGCTGTTTTGAAACCGGGCCAGTCTGTTGATCAAAAGATCATCTTCAGACAAGCACTGAAATCTAACTGTATCACATGCGAAAAGGGCTTGAAATTCTTTAATCGCAAGCTTTAAGGACTTTTCATTTAAAATCTGCGTGCCAATTGAGGGTCAGATTCTGAGCCCTAAACAGATTCTTTATTAAAAACCTGATTGCGGTTTAAGACTCAGGAATAAATTCAGTTGCTTAAAAAGTGACTAAAAGTGGCGAAAATACACCCAAAATACACCCAAAATACACAAGGTGTGCTTATAAAATCGTGTTGAAAGTGACATGCTCAGAAGAGGCTCAACAGGTTTGGGCCGTTAGGACAAGGTACCGATATGAAGGGTTTTGATACACAGGGTAAATTAGCGTTTTTTTTTTACGCAGAGAATGTTTGTTTTGCTGGAGGCTGGTGCTGGCTTTTTCAATTGCATTTACGACTATTCAGATCTGCCGGATCTGGATTGTGCCTCAATATCTTGCTCAGCA
>CAJYHH010000288.1 GCA_913773825.1 Candidatus Sericytochromatia bacterium
ATCTGACTATTCCTTCTGTGCTGGAGATTTCTTCTGGCTTTTCATTTAGAGGGCTGGACTTGACTCAGCAAGCAGACTGTCATTTTATTGATACCGATTTGCCTGAGATTATTGAGCAAAAGCAAAATATTCTTCAGGCTCTGCCTCAGAAGCCAATTGGCCAATTAGAGATGCTGCCGCTTAACGCTTTAAATCAAGCTGAGTTTGATGAAGTTGTGGCTCATTTTCCGCCCGGTGAGATCGTGATTATCAATGAAGGTCTGTTGATCTATCTGAATCAGGCTGAAAAAGAACAGCTCTGCCAGATTATCAGGAATGTGCTTGAAAAGCGCGGTGGTTACTGGATTACAGGGGATGTTTATTTGCAAACACCTTTTCAAGGTCAGACTGCTAAAGTGGATGCCAAAACGGATCAATTAAAGGCGCAGCATCAAGTTGAAGAGAATAAGTTTACTGATTTTGAACAGGCCAAAAGCTTCTTTGAACAAAACGGTTTTGAACTTGATCGCGAAGCTGATCTGGATCTGTCTAAACTAAGCGCCATGCCCTATTTGCTCAAAAGCCTGCCAGAGCCGATGCAAGACGCTAAACTGCCCACGCTGCGTGCAACCTGGCGTCTTCGGCTTAAAGACAGTTAGCCTGTATCAGGCTGCGATGACTCAAAAGCACTGGCCAGGAAAATTAGGCGAATATGTCCTGCATCTAGGGCTCGCGGTGCTGGCTTCAGGCTTATTTGGTGCACTTCACGATCAGATTAGCTATAGCGTGTCGTCTGAATATTTCACCTTGTTTAAGTTTTATCAGTTTGATTTGCTGGATGGACGTCTGCCTGAGCGCTGGAGAGTTGCCAATGTGGGTTTTCGGGCTTCGTGGTGGATGGGGATTCCGCTGGGTTTATTGACGGGGTTGCCTGGCTTTATGCAGCCCACGGCTAAGCAGATGCGGCGTGCCTTGCTGCAAACCATTGTCCTGATTATGAGCTTTACCCTGAGTGTGGCCTTACTGGGTTTAGGTTACGGCTATTTGCAAACCATCAATTACCACATCGCTGATTATCAGGGCTGGTTTATTCCGGCTGGGCTTCAGCAAACTCGCCAGTATCTCTGTGTGGGCTATATGCATGAAGCAGCTTATCTGGGCGGCCTGCTGGCCATTCCCGTGGCCTGGCTGTATCAGTTTTGGTTGCTCGCCCGTGAGGGTGGAGAAAAAGCCCAGAAACGTTATCGACGCTTGCTTAAAGGGTTAATGGGCCTGGCTGTGATCGGCGTGAGTTTAAGCTTATGGGGCAAGCAGCTTTATCAGGTGATCAATCCGACTCATGCTGAGATTATGAGACAAACAGAAATAAAAAAGCGCCAAGCCAGTCAGTTAGAGACATTGATCGCGGGAATCAGTCCCGGGACTGACAAAAACCAGATTCTGGGAGTCTTACATACTCAGGGTTTTGAATTTAACGAGCAGAATGTTCAGACCCTTAAACCTGCTGAGTTTAAGTTATTGGCTAGTGGTTATAAGCTTGAACAAGTGGGGAGTTATATCAGGGTGGGTGTTCGTCAGATTCAAGTGGACTTTCTGTTTGTTCGCAGCTTAGAGTATCGGCTGTTTTTCGATAAACAGGGTAAACTGCTCAGTATCAAAACCTCAGATTGGCTGAGTGGCCCTTAACGCTCACCCTTAAAGACGATAAGTAAAACTTGTTTGGAGAACTTATGCCCTTCTTTAAAACCACACTCTCTCAGACTTTACGCACCTGTCTTTTAACGGCTTGCTTGTCAGCCTGTAGCGCAGACCCACGCTTTGGGGCCTGGGAACTGCCCAAGAGTACTCAGTTTGAAGAAAAGTCAGATCATATTCTGGTCAAAAACCCAAGCTGTGAACGCTTTGATAAAGGAATTGTTTTTTACCCTGGGGCCTTGGTCTCTGCTGCAGCCTATATTCCCTTGGGAGCGGCTCTGGCGGAGTCCTGTCAGCTGGTGGTGATTGCCAAGATGCCCTTTAGTTTGGCGATTCTGAATGCAGATGCGGGTCTTGCCTTGCAGCGTCAATACGCCAGTCAGGCCAGTGTCTGGACTTTAGGTGGACATTCACTCGGTGGTGCGATGGCGGCTCAGTTGATTAAAAAAGCGCCAGATTTTAAGGGCTTGTTTTTACTGGCGGCTTATCCAGCTGCTGATAGTTCATTGGCGGCAAGTAACCTGCCAGTCATCTCCATTTCAGCCAGTCAGGATGGTCTGGCGACACCGGCCAAAATTAATAACAACAAGCAGTATCTGCCTGCTACCACAGAGTATCTGGAGCTTCAGGGTGGCAACCACGCTCAGTTTGGAGACTATGGACCTCAAGATAAAGACGGGCAGGCAACGATTAGCAAAGCTGAACAATTACGCCAAACTCAGCAGGCGCTGGTGACATGGTTGAAGCAAATTGAAAATTGATCGTGGCCTGATTTTGTCAGAGCGAGCTTGGGATGGAACTGGTTTTACTGTACTATTTAAAATAGGAATGTTTCGGAATTTTAAAGGTCGCAAGCCAATTCTGATATGCTAATTGACTTGGTTGTTTTATCCAAAATTAGCCGAAATATTCTGAAAGGAGCTGTATCATGACAGGAATTGCAGGCGCAACAGTTGGTAGCCAGGACGGCTGGTTTTGGAGTCGTCCAGAGTTTCAAGCTGGTAAGGCTACTGGCAAGGCCGAAGGTTACGATACGCTCAGTGAAGCCGTAGGAGCCAGTGCTGAAATTGAAGGAGCTGAAGTGATCAGCTCCCGTGAAGGTAAGTATTATCTCAATGAAATTCGCGGGACATCTTACTCAAAAGAGAGCCAGGCTGAAATCACCATTCACGCCAATGAACTGGTCAGAGGGCCGGATGGTCAGGACTATGCCGTTGTGGGCTTTATGGATGATTATAATAACTTTATTACCCAATATGACGGGGACCAAAACCTCGAAATGATGGGTCAGGCCGCAGATGTTCAGAAGATTCTGGACATGGTAGGTGAAGACCTTGGTTTTAAAGACCGCATGACCATTTTAGGCGCTGCCAGCGGGATTAGTTCGCCCCGCCTGATGAGCAATATTGAGCGATTGACTGCTGCGATCCAGCGAATGCCTGAACATTTGCCCGCTGAGCTCAAAGAAAAATTTGCGGAAATGGTCAAACCTGAAAATCTCGCTATGTTAGCGGGTGTACTCGCCGTCTGGGCTGGCTCACATGCTGTGGGCGTGGGTCAGGCTGCTGACGCGGCTCTGTTAGTGGGTGGTTTGGCCTTTTTAGGCGTAGAGGCGATGGATGTCGCTAAAAACCTCTATGACTTTGCCACAGTGGCTGTAAATGCCGAAACCGAAGCTGATCTCGACAGTGCGGCCCGCAGTTTGGCTGATGGGATTGCCACCACGATGATTGGTGGTGCTTCTGCTGCTGCTGGCTTGGGTGCTTCACGTTTAGCCTCTAAACTGCCTGCTCTAACCCACACGCCAGATGCTCCGCCACATTCGGTTGATTCACCTGAGCTTCCCCCTGGGGTCTCTCATGCTGACGAGATTCCAGAATTAAAAAGTCGGGCTGAATATGAGCGCTATCTTAATAGCCGTGTCTACGGTATGGAAAAACCTGAAGGGGTAGTCAATACTGAGCTCAAAGGCGTTATCGACAGAATGTATCGCACCAACTCTGAAATTGGAAGCGGGAGTACAGCTGATGCCCTGAGGTTTGAGCTTGAGACAGGTGTACCGGTTGGGGGCGTAAAAGATCATCTTCAAAAAGCTGAAGAAAACCTAGCCAAGTTAAAAGCCTTTGTCTCAAACCCCAAACATAGTCAGGACAATAAAATAGTCAGTTCACAGGATTATCAGGTGGCGCTTAACCTGATCAAAGACCTGGAACATGCTCTGACGACCCCTCCTTTACCGCGTGAAGAAGTGATTAACCGACTTGTTCAATATCTCAATGACTTCCCCAACGGCAATCCCAATACCCGTGCTGACGCCATTAAGCGTCTGGCTGAGCTTCACCGAATTCATCTTCCAGCTGGTCAAACCCCTTAAGTTAAATCCATATCAGCGTATTAATTAAGCTTGCTGATCTGTTGAGAAAGACACAAAATCAAGTGACACAAGAACTCCTGACATTCCCGCAGAGCCAAGCTCTGCTATTTGAAGCTGCTCCCGATTTTCAGGCATTTTGGCAGGCTTATCTTATTGAAGAAGATTTTGGGTCAGAAAGCCCTTCTGCATGTCGTTTTTTTTCAGTCCTGGCAGATTATATCGATCAAAAAATTCGTGACCAACAGTGCTGTCCTTTAGCTGAGATTTTTAGTCTGATTGAGCAACTGATGCTTAGCGGCGATGAAAACGTTAAAACGGCGGCTGCCACTTGTTTTCTCGAAAACTTGCAAAATCAGGAGGCACCTCCTGAAGTTTGGGTGCCTTTGTTAGGCCTGGCTTCCAGTGATTTTTGCAAAGCCTGGGATGAATTTACCGGTGTGGCGACACCAGGCTTATGGCCAGATGGGATGCCCCTGAGCCTGAGCAAGATCGACCGTTTAAACCTCGATTTAAATCAGGCGCTCAACCAGCTTTTTAAAGTTGAACCTGAATATAAAAAATACTGGCAGCAACACAGCAAAGTCGCTGAACAGCCGACCTTATCAACTGAAAAAGCCACTTATCAGCTGAGTTTAGTCGCTCAATATCTAAATCAGCAGATTGTTGCTAATCCAAGTTATCAGCCTGGAGCTGTGCTGGAGCAACTTGAGATGTTTAATCTGCAGGGTGATGATGCCTTACGCAGTGGGGTTGCGATGGGATTTACCAATCAGCTTTTTGAACTTCAGACACCAGTAGAGCGCTGGATGCCTTTGCTTGGGCCTACCATGCAAGCTTATGCCCAGGCTTGGGCGGAAGTATTAGGTCTAAGTAAGCAACGCGATGATCAGCCAGCCTAGTACCAACAAGCCCTTTTAGAGGCAAAAGACAAGCTTTTGGAACAAGCCGAAGAGCCTTCTGATAGACTCTTTGGCTTCTCTCGTCTATTTGGTGTCAGGGTTTAAATAAGCTGTTGCCGCAACCTCAACAATTAAGCCCTTCATAGCCAGGGCTTTGACTTCAATCATGCCTGTAATTGCTGGGAAAGGGGCTTGAGGGAAGTATTCAGCGTAGATGCGCATAAACATCTCGCGATGATGGTCTAAATCGACATGAAAGCTTCTGAGCTCAACAACATGTTCAAGGCTACCACCAGCTTGTTCTAACAGGACGCGGATTTTATCAAAGACCAGTCTGATTTGAGCTTCAGGGTCAGGTTCAACACCTTGTTCTGTTACGCCAACCTGACCTGAGACCAAGACAAAGGGGCCGCATTTTACTGCGCTGGCATAGCCTAATTTTTCAAAGCGTTCAGTTTGCCCTGGTGGGGCAATGACTTGAGCGTATTTCATGCGGGTTGTCTCCTTGCAATCGCTTCAATTTCGACAAGTAAATCTTTAGAGGCCAGTGATTGTACACCAATACCGGTTAAAGCTGGACGTGTGCTGCCTAAAAACTCAGTCAGAATGCCCGCTGCATCAGCTAGGTGATCTTCAAGCTCACCTCGGACATAAATGCGTAAATTCAGCAGATCTTTTACTTCTGCCTGAGCCTGATTGAGCACGATTTTTAAATTCTGTAGTGAGGCCTGAAGCTGACCGATAAAGTCTTGATGGGTAACCTGATGATGTTGATCCCAGTCGACCTGACCAGAAATAAAAATCAGGCCAGAGTCAGCATCAAGTGTGGCATGAGATAGACCAAAAGCTGTGGGATCGTAGAGTTCTGGGGGATTAAATGTTTGAGGCATGATGTGTCTCCTGAATAAACAGATTAGCTTCTGTTTATTACCTTAAATGAGCCAGTACTCTGATTAAAAGGCCGTCGTCTTCCAGAGATTATGGTATAAAATGTCCACAATGATGTTAGTGATTCAAAAGCCCTACGAATATTTTTTAGCTGTTGCTGAGCGCGGTAGTTTTAGTCAGGCGGCGCGCCATTTAGAGCTGGATCCCTCTTATTTGTCAAAACAAATTAAACGGCTTGAAGCTGAACTGGGGATTCAGTTATTTACCCGCACAACTCGCTCATTGGCTTTAACCCGGGCAGGAGAAGTTTTTTATCAGCGTCTGCGCCAGATTGAAAGCCTGGATCAAGAGTTAAACAGTTATGTCGAAAATGCTCAGCACGATATGTCTGGCACGGTTAAAATTACCACAGTGGCCCATCTGGACAGTTTGTTGATTTTGCCCATGATTCACGCTGTACAGGCCCGTTATCCCGAGATTCAGTTTGAAGTTTCGTATAACGACAGCATGGTAAATCTGGTTGATCAGGCTTTTGATTTAGCAATACGCGTCTGGAAAAAGCCTAAAGACAGCAGTTTGATTATTGCTGAGCGGCGTGAAGTGAAAAGTGTGCTGGTCGCCAGCCCTGATTTTATCAGCCGCTACGGCGCCCCCAAACAAGTTGAAGACCTGCAACATTTGCCTGCTGCGGTTTATAAAAATGGCCCGATTAACCGTGAAACCCTTCAGTATCTGGATTCACAAGGTCAGCCACAGCGTTTGCGCTTAAAAGCGATGTATCAGGCCAATCACGTAGGCTCTTTACTGCTCAGTACCCTACAGGGCTTATGTTATACCCAAGCTCAGGACTATATGGTGGCAGAACATCTGCAAACAGGTCGTCTGATCAGGCTTTTGCCTACTCTTGATTTACCGCCAGAACCTACCCTCTGGCTGGTTTACCCTAATCGCCAGCTTTCACCTGCTGTTGCTTATGTGCTGCAAGCGTTAAAGGCTCGGCTTAAAGCAACAAAGCTAGGTATCGCTTAGATTTTCTTTTGGTTTTAAGTCTGCGATAAGATATTGTGTATTGATTGCATCTACAGGATACTTTGAAAAACAAAACAGACTTTGTCTTTTTTATTCTGACTAATAGTTTAAATTTGCATAATGGCTTGATTTGGCGCTTGTCTAAGATTTTATAGCCAGATATATACCTGATTGTCTTATTTGCAAGTTCTGACAACAAAAAAAATAGTGTTGTTATGAGCTGATTTTGGCCAAAATATTGGCTCTTGGGGCTTTATTAAAATGGATGACAAAAAAATCCATTTAAACATAAATAGCGTATGACTTTTTGGTTTGAATATTTACATAAATACAACGTAAAAATATCTTTTTAAAGGCTTTAAAGCAAATTAGAGCCTTATTTTGATCACGCTCTTGCTTCACTCTGGAGATCTGTAGTAGCGTGTAATCAAATTAGGTTGAGTTTTTTTAATTATTACAATCGTTGTTACTCAGAGAATATTCCAAAAAAAGACTTCAAAGAAGAGGCCTTGATGAAGCTGATTAAAGCTGGATTTTTTGGTATGGCTGTTAGTCTGTCGTTTAGCCTGGTGGCCTGTGGCCCTGCTCCCAATCCCGTTACCCAGCCTAGCAGTATAACTCCCACCTCCACGCCAGATCCAATTCCAACTGAACCCCCTCTTCCGAGTGGCTCACCGGATTCTCAAGCTCCAATACCGGGTCAACCCACGCCGAGTCCAACTGCCAGCTCTGAAAATGGTGGAAGCGGGACGGGCACAGCTCCCAGCAACAGCCCTGATGACCAGACGGGTCAGGTGATTGCTACCGCGATTCGCCTGTTTACGCCAGGCAGCGTCCTCAACAGCGGTAATACCTTTCAGCTTACAGCTGAAGTGCTCAAAGGCCTGGAAAAGCTGACGGGGGTTGGACTGGAGTGGACCAGCAGTAAGCCAAATCTCATTCAGGTTGACAATAATGGCAAGGTGACCGCACTGAGCGACAGCGGCTCAAGCGTGATTACTGCCCGTATTCCGAATACTGAGCTCAGCGCCAGCGTAACCCTTGAATTGCGTAGTTCGGGCAGTGGCGGCGGTGGCGGTGGCGGTGGTGTGATCATTACGCCAACGCCCGATCCGGGTGCTCCCCAGATTACGCCTGTGATTACTCAGCTAACGCCTGATCCGGTAGATGTTGGCGCTGCTCTGACCATTACGGGTACAGATTTTACTTCTAGCTCCACGGTTACGATTGGCGGTGTGGCTGCAACCATTACCAGCCAGACACCCACTCAGTTAGTCGTGACCGTTCCAACCAGTCTGAGCAGCGGTAGCACCAATGTGGTTGTAAGCAACGCTGCCCTGACAGCGACTCTGGCTGTGACAGTCAATGTTCCGCTGGTGATTAGCTCGTTTACGCCCCAGCAAGGGATCTCTGGCACAAGCGTAGTGCTTACGGGCCGCAAGTTCACTGGCGCAACCGCTGTGACTTTTAACGGCGCAGCGGCTACCTTTACTGTCGACAGCGATACTCAAATTACGGCTAAAGTGCCGTTTGGTGCTGTGACTGATGGCAAAATCAATGTGGTCGTGCCAACTGAAAATGCTGATTCCAGCACGGATTTTGATGTCACTGGCCGAGTGTTCCTGTCAGACAGGGCGCGACTGGCACCAATAACGGTTCAAGCTGGATCAATGCTCGCATCAGTCTTTACGAAACGCTTAATGCCAGTCAGGCGGGCGATGAAATCTGGGTTGCTGCAGGCACCTATAAACCTCTGAATGCTGCTGAAACTTCAAGCGCCAATCGCAGTCGCACCTTCCAGCTCAAAGCAGGGGTTGGAGTCTACGGCAGCTTTGCCGGGACTGAAAGTACTCGTACAGCCCGTGTTCTGCCCAACTCGCCTACCAGTATCTTAAGTGGTGATCACGATACCACCGCAGATGACTATAGCGGCGGCATGCTGGGCGCCACGGGCATGGCCAATAATGCTCACCATGTTGTGACAGGGGCGGCAGGTGTTAATGATGCAACGCGGCCGGTTCTGGACGGATTTGCGATATCCGGCGGCCATGCTGCTGACAATGGTGGCGGCATGTATAACAATAACCTTGGTAACTTTGGTCCCAGATTGTCTAATTTAGAATTTAGATATAATCGCGTGGTCTCACCCGGAACCGGAACCGGTGGTGCGCTTTATAACAACCTCAGCAATTTGCTGGTGAACAAAGTGACCTTCCTTCAAAATTTAGCTCCAAATGGAGGAGCTGTACATGATGAGGGTGGCAGCAGCACCTATACTCAGATTGAATTTTCTGAAAATAGGGCTATTGGTGTGCAAGGGCTAAATGACGTTAGTCTGGGCGCCGCGCTTTATAGCACCAATAGCAACACATCCAGCTTTGAACGTGTGTTTTTCTACCAAAACGACAGTACGGGTAGCGGCGGTGGCGCCGCCATTGTCAACGCTAGTCCCCGTTTTACTAACGCCGTCTTTAATGGAAACCACGGAACGATTTATGGTGGTGCCTTATATATATTCGGCAATAGTGGGCCTCAGCTGATTCACGCCACTCTATATGGCAACTCTTCTAGCGGCGGCAGTACCGACGGCGGAAAAATTTACCAGGAACCCGGTACGACGCCTGGCTTAGGCATGGTCAATTCATTGCTGGCGGCAAACGAAACGCTTAATGGTTACACGGTGCCCAGCAATCAGGGCAACGTAACAGGATTTAATCCAGGTCAGTTTACTCAGCAATTTTTCCCCAAAGGCTGTGACCAGATTGCGTTTACCGCTGATGATGGTTATCGCCTGCGCACAACCGCTACAACTGCTTTAGATATGGGCGTGATGGGTCTGTCAGGTTTCACCTTACCAGGTACTGATATTCTCGGCGTTACTCGCCCTTCAGGCGCAGCACCTGATCCAGGCGCTTATGAAGGTGGCTTTGCAGCAGGCTGTTTGCCACCCGTCTAACCAGCCAGATTTAAAAAGGCCGGTCGCATGTGCGACCGGCCTTTTGCTTTGACTCAGTTAGTTAAAACATTTAGCGATTATGGTTAATCCCGCGCGCCATTTGCAGGCTGTCCTGAACATAGTGCTGGCCGTTTAAGGCATCATCAAAGTTATGTTTGCCAATTTTAAATTCTGTACTGCGGCCAAAGCTGGCGGCGCGGAAGTAGAAGATATCTGAGGCGTTCTGAGTAAACTGGGACTGACCGCCGATAATCTGATCGGCAATCCCGCCCGCTTGTTCACGGTAAGCTGCCCAGTTTTCATGGGTGCGGCCACCGTCGAGTACAGCATTGACGCGTGAGGCTGATTCATACTGATTGGGCTGATTGACAATATCGCGAATGCTGACGCGGCGATCATTGCCGACCATTTCGCGCATCATATTCTGAACAATCGCCCGATTCATGGTGGCGGTCATGGTTTCACCCATATCGCCATTACCGCCTGACTCCATCGTGCCAGTGGCCATCAAGGCTTGACGATTGGCGTCTGAGCCAAGGTTATAGCGCTCAATCAGAGCCGCACGCATCTGCGGATCACTCAGCATCTGATCAACACGAGCATCAAGAGCACCCATTCGGCTTAAGCCTACCTTATTGTTTGAGACAAAATCAGCGCGCAGAGACTCAATGGCGGCACCTGCATCAGCGCCAGGACGAGCACCAAAGTTGACTTGAGTGGGGTTGAGTTCTGCTGTGCGATAACGCTGAGTCTGATTGGTTTCTCGCGGCTGTTGAGTGGTGGGGCGAGCGGCAGGCTGTTGAGTCTGGGTGGGTTGCTGACTGGTACGAGGGCCAGTTGGGTTTGTCTGGGTGGCTTGAGTAAGCGATGCGGTTGATTGAGTGCGGGAGATGGGGTTAATGCTCATCGATAAAACCTCAGAATTAAGAGCTTAGATTCTAAATATATACCCTAAAATGAATTCTTTTATATGGGTCTATCTTAGTTTTTACTCAGATTAAAGTCAATTGACTCAGATTGGACGGGAATTTTGAGTGAAGTTGCGGCTCTAACTGAAAAAAATTGTTTGGATCGGGTATAAAGAAATAAATGTTCTTAACTTTTGCATGCCGAGGTGTTTATGGTTGCTGTTGATCGTCCGAGTCCAGTGGTTCAACCGGTTGCTGTTACGCCGACTATCCAGACCCAACAAGCTGAGCCTGCCGCTAAGCCGGTGCTGGTTGCTGAAGCCAATCTGCCGGCTGAGTTAGCGCCAGCAGACCAGAACACAGCTCAAACCCCCGCTAACGCCACTTTTGATCCAGCTGCCGCTGTCAGTTTTAAAGACACTCAACCGCCAGCTCTGTCTGCCACCCAGCCCATCAAAGGGGTTTTAAAAGACGAGGCTCTGCAAGAGCGACTGTCAACGCTTGAAACCGCTCTGTCTAAAGGCCTGATGAACGCTATCTATAAGCGTGAGATTCTTGAGGAAAGCATGCAATATGCCGGGCCTCATTTGCCTGAAGCTTTAGAGCAGCAGACTGAAGCTTTTAATAAAGCCGAACATGCGGTCAAATCCATGAGTGAACTGCTCAACGTCATGAAGTCTGATGGCGGGGTTGAGGCCTTGCAGGAACATTTGCAAGAGACCGCCATTAACGAGGCCACCGGCAGTGAAATTGACGCTGACGGCGTTTATGGCCCTCAATCAGATGAGATTCTGCGTCAGCGGATTCAGAATCCTGATGCCACGTATGTTTCACCGGACGATGTGTTTGTTTATCAAGAAGGTGAAATTGGCGTTGACGGCGGCACCCGCATGGAAGCCCAGGCGAATTGTGGTCCCGCTTCGATGGCAATGGTGATTGAGCGCCAGGGTGGCGAAGCACCCAGCATGAAAGACTTGCGTAAAGACGTTGGTGCCCCCACCGGTAATCGCAACGCGACATATGGCTTAGACGCCAATCAGGTCATGAGCGGTATTACCGACACCCTGGCTGAGCAAGGTATTAACGTCACCACTGAGCTGCAAGAATTTTCTTCTAAACAATCATCAGAAGTGCTGAACGCCATGCGTGAAAAACTTGCGGCTGGCGATGATGTGATTCTGCTGACCAGCAATATGGGCTCAGGTGGATCAACCGGCCATTATGTGGTGGTCAATGAAGTCAAAGCTGACGGCACCTTGGTGCTGCATGATCCGCAAGAGCCTGATGGGGCTGATACCGAACAGACTTTAGCTGATTTAGAAGCCGCCATGTCACGCCGGGCTGGTGAAGGCCGCTCCACCAGCGTGATTTCAATTCGGGCAGTGGATTAGTCAGGCTAGCTGGCGTAAACAGGCGCTGGCTGACTGACTGTTGCTGAGGGCAGACAGCCCAGGCCCTGTAGGGTGATTTCAAGCGCTTGATCCAGTGGCGTATGGGGTTCTGTACCTAAAATTTTGAGCAATTGCTGGTTATCCAGACGGATTTCTTGCTGCCAGATATAGCGCATTTTAAGCAGTTCGCGCATGGTCTCAGCAAAGGGTGCAATCAGATAAAGACTCCACCACGGAAAAGCCGCTAATTTAGGCTTTGCGCCACCATAACGGCTTACCACACGCTGAATTGCCAAACCAAGCTGCTGGCCATCTGCGTCCCAGTGACCCTGCATCTGATAACTGGCAAAAGCCGGAAGCTGTTCACGGCGCTTCAGCAGTTCAATCATAGTGCGCGCCACATCTGGGACATAGGCATATTGATGGCCAACCCCGGCCGCTGCAGGCAGACTGACACTTTTAATTGGCTGGCCGGGTTTAATCATGCCCTGTGAGAGCCAGCTATTGCGCACCTGGGGGCCAAAGAAATCCCCGGCTCTGACAATCAAAACCCTGGCTTGACCTGTGGCTGCAGCCTGAGCCAGACGGCGCTCTAGCTCTACCCGGATTTTACCCTTTTGGGTCAGGGCGTTTTGGGGAGCATCTTCTTTGACCAGGGGAAAAACATCGGGGCCAAAGTTATAAAGGGTGCCGGGCAATAAAATCAACGCGCCATGGGCTTTGGCTGCGGCGATGCTGTTATCTATCATCGGTAGAACATAAGTTCCCCATTTGCGATAACCAGGCGGATTGACCGCAT
>CAJYHH010000289.1 GCA_913773825.1 Candidatus Sericytochromatia bacterium
GTGCAACGCTAAAATTGCGTTAAACTAAAGAGGAGAGAAATGGTCCATCGCTTAGGCAAGCGAACGCATCCCGTGTTGGCAATGGCTGCGTAAATCCCAGGGGGGAGCCTAATATCCTGCATGAAAAAAGAAAAGGGCTATGTTACAGGCAATCACCAAAATTCTCAACAACCTTAAGTCAGTCGATGGGGTCGAGGCGTGTGTGGTAGTTGACCGGGACGGTCTTTTGATCGCCAAGGAAGAAACCACTGGGATCATGAACGCCGAGGAACTGGCCTCCCTTTTCGCCCGCGCGATTCACTCTTTTGAGCGCAGCACCAAAACAGGTCTTAAAGGCGAAAACATTCAGCAGCTGATTATTGAACGTCAGGGTGATGAAAAGCTGGTCATGTCTGTGGCCTCACTTTTTATTCTGGCGGTTATTGCGCGCAGCAATATTAACCTTGGTCTGCTGCGTATTGAAATGAAAGAAACGATCCGCCTGCTCTTACCGCTGCTGGAATCCTGAACACTACAACTTAGCTGGAGACATTTCCCATGAGCAAACTCACCAAAGTCGATAAGGACAAAATCTTTCATATTGCCAGTCACTTGCAGTTGACGACCAACTGGAGCCGCAATCGTGAAATGATTTCCGAACTCTACACAGAGAATGCTCCAGATATGGAAATGGCCACGTATTGGACCCAGACCAGTGACTTTACCTATCTGACACCTCAGGCTGAATCGGTATTTGGGGACTACCTCAAGTCGATTAAGCGTGGTGATATTGTTCAGAGTGAGCGTCTGCAGCCAGTTGAAAGCCTGCCTGATTGTTACAGCATGTCGCTGAAGCTCGGCAGTCAGATGCTCGGTGTGATGCTGGTGCATCTGCGTAACGAGATGCCCCTGGCTCTGGCTGAGCGCTTTGTTGATATTCTGCTGCCTCAGTTCCTGCTTGCACGCTTTGGTACTGAAATGCAGGAAGAAGTTGAAAAGCGCACCAGTACTGATAAGCTTACAGGTCTCTGGAAGCGTTCTTATTTTAACGAGCGCTTCCGTGAAGAAAGTGAACGCCTGAGCCGCTCTAAAGAAGTGGGTTCTGTGGCGATCATGGGCATGGACGATCTGGCTGCCATGGTGCGGATGATGCCTGCTGAAGAACTCAACAGCATGCTGGATCAAGCTGGCCGCACTTTAAGAGGCCTGCTGCGCCAGACGGACTGGGTTGTTCGCTGGGACAATTTTGAAATTCTGTTTTATTTCCCTAATACCGCGCCTGAATCAGCTGTTGAAGTTTTTTCACGCTGTGTAAAAGCCATGTCTCGTATCAACCCCCTGATGCAAGTGGTGATTGGCCTCTGCTCATCTGCTGAAACCACTTCTGCTCGCGGTCTGATTCAGCTGGCCGATAAACGCCTTAACCTCGCCCGCAAAGATGGCCGTCATCAGCTGGTCTGCTTTGCTAGCAAGTCAACGGGCCTGCAGTTCTGGGAATATAAAGTCTAGTTAGCGAGTCGCTGCTTACAAGTCGCTAATGGCTTAACAGACGAATAAAAGACAATTTTTAAAGACAAAAAGATTTAAAGCGGGTGTGCAATGACTGAAACAACAGGCGTGCCGCCCGCTTTTAACGTGCCGGCTTTAGCCCGGCAGGGCCATAGCGTCAGATTATTAAGCCATAGTCTGGCTCATCAGCAGCTCTCTCATGCTTATTTATTCAAAGGGCCCGTGCCTTTGGGTTTAGAACTGGCTTTAGCTCTGACTCGCGCTATTTTCTGTTCCCAACAAGGCTGTGGTGAATGCCATGTCTGTAAAGCCGTCAACAACGAGCTCTACCCAGACTTATACGTGATCAGAGGCGAAGGCGAAGGCCAGAACCCGACACTTAAGTTGGGTCAGATTCATAAACTCGTCGGGCAGGTGTCTTTGCCGCCCGTGCAGTCCAGCCATCAGATTTTTATTCTGGTTGCAGCTGAAAACATGAATAAAGAAGGTAGCAATGCTCTGCTTAAAACCCTTGAAGAGCCAGCCTCTAATTCGATTATTATTTTGCTGACCCCGCTGTTAGAGCGCGTTCTGCCGACGATTCGTTCACGCACCCAGATACTGCCCCTGACAGCCCCCATGCCTGATACTCAGTTTTTGCTGAATCAAAGTCCTACGCCTGAAAAGTTCTGGTCCTGGGAACAGCTTGAAACGATTCAGACACCTGCTTTATTGCCGCAGCTCATTGAACAGCTGGAGTCTCTTAATCCGGCAGAACTCAATTTACAATTACAGATTTTTCAACGGGGTTGCTGGACCAAAATTCAGAGCTTTATTGTTGAAAAGCGTTCAGGCATTGGCCTTAAGCGGGCTTATGCTTATCTCAAGCTTTTTGAAACCGGTCTTGAGCAGCTTCGCGCCAACGTCAACCCTCGTTTAATTTCAACTACTTTAGCCCATCAGTTTCTGACCCTGCGCCGCAGCAGATGAAGAGGCTGCGTCTTAAACGGATGCCACAACGACCGGCTGACGTTGTCTAAACACGACTTTCCAGAGCACGCAGCCTTCACAGCCCACAGACTTTACAGCTCACGGCTAATCGCCACAAGCGCCCAGCCACCCGCTATACTGCCTGTTATGACTAAAATTGATTTTAAATTATCCGTTGCAACTGACCCGGCCTGGGTTCAGGTGATTCTCGATAACTTTGATGAATTTATGCAAGACCACGCCAATTGTGAGCGTAAAGCTTCTGCACTGGCTCTGAGTCTGGCAATGAAATACGCTGACCGTAAACGCCTGATCCCCCATATGATCCGTCTGGCGCAAGAAGAGCTTGAGCATTTTGCAGAAGTCTATGAAATGATGGAGCAGCGCGGTATTAGCCTGGGCAATGAAATCAAAGATCCGTATGTAAATGGTTTATTATCTCATTGCCGCACTGAGCCGGAAGAGCGCTTTTTAGATCGCATGCTGATTTCATCCGTGATTGAAGCCCGTGGTGCTGAACGCTTTGGCCTGATTGCAGAAGCTCTGGAAGACGCTGAGCTCAAGGCTTTTTATAAGCGACTCTGGGCAGCTGAAATGAAGCATGGCCATTTATTTGCCAATCTGATGCTTCACTACTTCTCTGAAGACGTGATTCGCGCCCGTCTAAGCCAGCTTTTAGATGCAGAAGGCAAGATTATTCAAAAGCTGGAATGGCGTCCCTCCTTGCATTAAGACGGTAGGTAGTAGATAGTAGGGAGTAGGTAGGTAAAAGACCTTTTGAATTTTCCCACCTACCCTCTACCACCTACTATCTACCAAAAGAGGCTTGTGATGTCCCATTATAGTTTTGACCATTTTGCGGCTGAGCTTGAACATGTGGTGCCCCGTTTTGACGATCAGCGGGAGCTGGTTGGACGCGTTGTGCCCGCGATGCAAAAGCTGTTGAGCAATCAGCAGCTCTTAAATCGAGATTTTGTGCGCGCCCTGATGGATGGACATACTGATGGACGCGTGTATACCAGCCCCGTTAACCGCTTCTTTGTTCAGGTTTTTGTCTGGCCACCGGGCTGCAAAACCCCGATTCATGACCACAATACCTGGGGCGTAATGGGGGTTTATCACAATAAACTCAAGGTCTCCGAATTTGCAGCTGATTATACTTAC
This sequence comes from Candidatus Sericytochromatia bacterium, assembly GCA_913773825.1. Classification (GTDB taxonomy): domain Bacteria; phylum Cyanobacteriota; class Sericytochromatia; order UBA7694; family UBA7694; genus CAJYHH01. The sequence continues at coordinate 3,622 of CAJYHH010000289.1, forward strand.
GAGCCGGGTCGCTTTGATTTAGAACTCAAGGATCAATACGTTGCAGACCGCGGCATGATCTCAGTGCTGACCTGCCCAGACGATGAAGTTCATCATATTGAAAACCCAACTGAGGATTATAGCTATAGCATTCATGTCTATGGCGATGAGCTTAACGACACCCATTCTTTTGATACCGCTGGCCGGATTATTTAGCTGGCTGTTATTTAACTAACTGTTTGACGGGTGGGGCCTTGAGCCCCTTCAGCATGTTTTCTAGACCTTCGCTGAGCAATGCCAGACGATTATAGTCGAGTTGCTCAGCGGTGTCGGTCTGGCGGTGATAATGAGGGTAACGAAAGGGTGCTGTGTCGGTTATCATCAGCGCCGGATAGTCCTGCATCCAAAACGACCAATGGTCCGAACGGCCGATGTCCTGAATCAGTTCAGGGCTGGCCAGGCCTTCAGAGGGGATGCGGGCGTGTTGTCTAAAACCTGAGATCACCTGATCTAATAAAGGTCGGGACTCTAAGCGTGTGACAAAGCCGATAAAGTTACCGGTATCAGGATAATAAAGATTAAGCGGCACTGGGTAAAACTGGCTTTTGGGTGTATCGGTGTAATAACCGAGGGTTTCAAGGCTGAGCATGCCGATCATCGGAATACGGTTTTGTTTAAGCTGGCGGGCATAAATCAGGCTGCCCATTTGATTGGTCTTGGAATAAGGCTGTTCTTCGTTAACAAACCAGACCAGGCGCAGGCTGAGATTGGGTTTTGTTTTAGCTAGTCGGCGGGCCAGGTCAAGTAAAACTGCGCTGCCAGAGGCGTTGTCGTTAGCACCTGGGCTGCCTTCAGCTGAATCATAATGGGCGCCGAGGACTAAAGTCTCTAAAGACAGGCCTGGGATTAAGACTTCCAGATTGTGACAATTTTGCCCTCCGGCTTGAAATGTCTGAGTCTCAACCTGATAACCCATTTTTGTTAACTGACTCTGAAGATAGTCAGCTGCAGCTTTTAAGGCTTGAGGGTGAGCTGTATTGCGTTCACCGATTTGAGTGGCGAGTTGTTCAACGTCCTGACGCAGGCTTTGAGCCCGGTTTTGGTCAGCCTGTGCAAAGTGGCCCCTGATAAGACACGCCGGGCATTTTAACCATCACTAGCCAGCCTGTCAGAGCCAGTAGGCCGATAAGCAGACAAATGCTAAGACATAAAGTCAGGATAATGAGTAGAAAACTCCGTCGCTTTTTCACAATGCGTCAATCCGATGTTATCGAGGTTTTGAAGTTGCTGACTTTGGTTAACAGAGCCGACAAGTTAATTAAATTCAGTTTCTGAGCGCTTTGACAGCATTATAAATGGGGATTGGCGTGGGCTCGATTCGCTATCTGAAACACTTTTCGTTACAATTTCTTGTCTGAATAATATCAGTTTAGAGGTCAACAGGGCTAAAAGCCTGATCCTGTGCGGATTTTGAATTTTACAAAAAGTTTTCTGAGACTTGTTTTTACAGACATCATCGCGTAAAACAGGCTTGCTATATTGATTATGCACTCGATAAGACACAAGCAACTCTGGTTAGCCCATCACAACTCTA
>CAJYHH010000290.1 GCA_913773825.1 Candidatus Sericytochromatia bacterium
TGCATTATCATCTGGGGCGCATCGCGTTGTCTTTGCTAAAACCTGCTGATGCCCAGGGGCACTTTGATACCGCGCTTAAACAAGCTGGCCAGCTGATGCAGCCTCACCCGCTTTGGAACGTGCAGCGGGAAATGGCTTATGCGCCCCTGTTGCCAGATGGACTGTCAGCAGAGATGCTGTTAAGCGATTTATTGAACAAGGCCCAGGGGCTTAAACAGCGAATTGACCTTGAAGCCTGTGCGCCGGATTTATTACGTGGCGGCATAGAACCCTGTTTTGACCTGAATTATCTCAGTGAAAACGAAATGCCCGTACGCGCTGCTTTTTCAGATATTTTTATTCTGCCTGAAATACCCCAATGGCGCCTGAGTTCAGGGGATTTGCGCATGGGGGTTGTGGTCACGCCGGGTCATGAAGGTCTGTTTTTGGCAAGTTCACAACTTTTGTTAACTGAGTTGGCTGCTGCAGGCATAGTGATTGAAATTCTCGGTTTGCCCGCCTCTGAAGCGGCCCTCAGAGATTTAATTCAGCAGCCTGGGATTAGCTTTCAGGCTTTAGCTGTTGAAGTCCCAACCGCTGTGGCCCAAGTCCAGGCCAGAGAATTAGACCTGGTTTATTATTGGGAATCCGGGACTGATCCGCTCAATTACTTTCTGCCGCTGTATCAGCTGGGGCGGGTTCAGTTTACTTCATGGGGCTCTGTCAGCAGCACAGGCCATGCCCGGATGCAGTATTTTTTATCTGCGAACGGGCTTGAAACCCCTGATAGTCAGTCTCATTACCGCGAGCGACTTAAGCTGCTGCCGGTTTTGCCGATTCTTTACCCATCAACGTTATTAGGCGATAATCATCGCACACGCCAGGATTTAAATCTGCCCTCAGGTTTGTTAATAGGTTGCCCGCATAATCCCCAAAAATTAACAGCTGAATTTTTAAATGCGCTTAAAAGTATTCTGACTGAGCTTCCTGACGCTCATTTAGTTTTACTGAAAAGCCGCTATCCGGCCTGGCAAGCGCTGCTTGAACAGCGAGTCAGCCAGATTTTGGGGGCTGCTGCCCAACGGGTGATCTGGCAAAAGCGTTTAGACAGTGACGACTTTGGCTCTTTGCTGAGGATCTGTGATCTGTTGCTCGACCCGTTTAGTTTTGGTTCTGGCAAACTGGCTTTTGACGCCATTGGACGCGGATTGCCGCTTTTAACGCTACCTGGCAAACGCCTGCGGGGCAGGATTACAGCTGCGGCTTATCAGCAAATTAACTATTCAGCCCTTTGTGCTGAGAGCGCAGCTGATTATGTGCAAAAGGCAGTCAGCTTGCTTAAGAATCCTGAAGCCTTACAAACACATCGTCAGGCCCTGCTTGAGCGTCGCGATCGTTTAATCAAGCACCCTGACGTGGTTCCGACGGTTCTTGCCGCGCTGAAACAGATCGCAGGGCGCTAAATCAAGCTGTAACTTGCCTTAAGCCTTATAAAGCTTAAGAAGGATTATGCTTTTCTGTGCAAAAAAGCCGCCATTTTGCATCAGAATCGTCATCAATTCAGGTTAGCATGGCAGCATGATTCAGAGTGATATTTCCCCTGAGCCCCTACTCAACCAATTTTGTGAACAGGATCAAAATCTGCTCGCTGCGTTCTGGCTGGAACTGATGGCCAGAACGGAAGATAACCTGGCAAAGTGCCGACAGATGCTGGCTTATAGCCAGGTTTTAATTGCCCAGGGTCAAGCTGAACACGCAATTGATCAGCTGCAGGATTGCCTGGCGATAGCCCGCAGCTCCGGAGCCAGGGCCTGTGAAGCTCGGGCTTTGTCCTTATTAGATCAGTTAATTCTAGAGCCCTTGGCGCTAGAGCGGTTGACGATGGGTTCAGGCGCTGGATGCGCTGACAGACACTGAGGTTAGTTATGCCCACAGGGCCGATTCGACGACGGACTAATTTAAACGAAATTCTCTCTTTACCTTACGACCAGGTGATCTTTGAAGCTTTGGCAGCTGAAGACCTGATTCGCTTAGTGGGACAGTATCAGGCGAGTCATTATGCCTGCTGTGCGCTTTCAGAGCTGTCTTTGCGCCAACATCCAGCTGCACTTGAACTGGCAGGTGATATTTTGCAGCAGAGTGTTGGTGATTGCAGTCTTAAAGAACAGGCCTTAGCCGTGCTCTGTGAGCGTGACCCAGCCCAGGCCTTTCATTATTTGCTGCAAAAAGACCGTGAGCCTGGCTTATTTGAAACCCTGGTTGACAGTCTGGATCTTGAGTCTTTACGTGAACGCCCTGAGCTCTGGAGTCCGGCTTTACAACTGGCTGGTCGGATGCGTCAATTTGATATTCAGCACTTTAGTCTGCCGCAAAAAATAGAAGACTTTATTAGTCAGTTTTAAACTTATTTGGGTCGGGGCTCTTTAAAGTTGGGCATCAGAGACTCTAACTGACCCGCGTGTTTGGCTCTGACGGCTTTGGCAAGGCCTGCCGCTGTCTGTTGCACTTCCTGCTGTAAGGCTTTGTCCTTATCGAGAGCTTCATGGCTTAGAGCATAGGGCTCATAATAACCAATAAAACGACTGAGCTCACTAAAGAGCCCAGCCGGAATCATCTGCATATCTTTTAGCCAGCTGCTTAAGTTCATGCGTAATTGATCAACACCTGCCGCGTCACCATGAACAATCACACCAAATAGTCGACCTTCGAGATGACGAGGATATTCCCAGCCGTCAAGCTCGATTTGTTTGGCAATACGAGCGTCTTTGCCCTGGGTGCTGCTGGGATCAGGATTGCCGCCGTCAGCGCAGACCAGTCGGTCAATCATCAGCTTAAGGGCGCTAGGGGCCTGATACCAGTAAACAGGTGTAATGATCAAAACGGCTGAAGCTGCCACCCAGAGCGGGTAAATCTCCTGCATCCAGTCATTAACCTGACCGAGACTATAATTGGGATAACAAGAGCAAGGCCAGTGACAGAGCGGCATCGCCGTCGAAACACAGCCTTTACAGGGGTGAATCACCCTTCCGTATTCTGAGGTCATCAGGCTCAGATCCAAGGCATCCACCACCAGATCGGGCTCTTGGGCCAGGGTCTCGCAGGCCAGATTGAGCAGACGCCGACTTTTAGAGACTTCTCCGGGACATGATTTGTCGTTGCGATCAGAAGCTGAAATCACCAAAATCCGAGCGGCTTCGTCAGGGTCTGCATAACGTCTTTGGGCTTCACCAATTGCCCGATGGGTTTTGCGCCAGTCATCAGCTAATAGATAGCTGGGGTCTGCAAAACCAGGGCCAGCAGCTTGTGTGATCGGCGCTTTACGACCATCAACATGAGCTTCCCAAGCAATCTGGGCCAGGGTTTCGATCTGCTCACGATGGGGAGCAAAAGCTGGATCGATAAATTGCTGTTTATAACGCTGTTTAAATTCTGGCTGTTCGATATCTTCGATGTCGCTATGACGAGGTTTAGGCGCCTTGCTCATCAGGTCTCCAATAGATTAAATATAATGAATATTATAATCTATTGGAGATCGATTGAGACTCAAGTTGATGCTTTTAAGCCTTGCCTTGAGCCTGAATTTAATTAATCTAAATAGCGGTTATAAGCTTTGATCTTCTGATTTAAACGATCTGCCAAAAAATCATTGGCGTAGCCCAGCTGGTCCAGAATCACTCGGGCTTCTTCTTGATAACGCATAATTTTGGCGCGATCCCAATGGGGCGGAGGGGTCTGTAGATTGGTGATGCGATCAGCCAGTTTGACCATGGCAATTTCAGGGCGATTGAGCTCTCGGATGCGGGCCAGAGAGTCCATCATTTGCTCCGCTTTGGGCAGATGTTCGTCTTTGGTCAGCGCCAGCACCCCTTGAGCAACCGCTTTGCCAAAGACAGCAGCCAGACTTTTAGAATCGACGCTGGTATCTTCAATACAGTCATGGAGCAAAGCACACTGAACAGCCAGATCCGCATCCCAGTCGCCTGGGGCCTGATTCCAGGTATGCATAATCTCCATTGCGACTTGGGCTAAATGCACCACATAAGCAGCCTGACTTCCAGAATAAAGTTGTCCGGCATGGGCTTCACCGGCAAACACAATCGCGCGTTGATAATGTTCTGGATTCCACATCTTTGCCCCCTCTAAAACTCAGTTTTGTGCAGCTGTTATAGTTCGAAAATAATTAGTAAACAGACCCACTTTAGGACTGATGCTGTCTGATAACGGTTTAGACAAGTCGCCGCTCCATACGAATATGATCAATGCCAGCATCTAAAAAGATCTCTCCTACGGGTTCAAATCCCCAGCGCCGATAAAAATCCTGGGCCTGGCACTGAGCGTTTAAACAACACTGACGTTCACCGGCCTGCTCTAACAAAGCGTCCATTAAAGCGGCTCCGACCTTATGGCCACGCCAGTTCTGGCTGACGGCAATGCGCTCAAATTTTGCCCAGCCTTGATACTCCCGCAGACGGGCTGTGCCAACCGCTTGATCATTGATCCAGGCGATCAGATGTTGGGAGCTGTCTTCAAACTCATCAAATTCTTCTTCAGCCGGGACATTTTGTTCTTCAATAAAAACGGCCTGGCGAATCTTAAAGGCCAGTTCGCGTTCTTCAGTATTAGCTACACGGACGTTCATGCTTCAAAGTCTGCTTCCTGCTCTTGTTGTGTATCGGGCTGTAAATCGGGCTGAGAGTCTTGCTGTGAATGTTGTTGTTGTTGAGACGCTTGCTCATCGTCTTCCCAGACAAAGCGAAAACGCATAAACGATAAACCTTGAATGGCGAGTTTACGGCGTGAGGCAGCTGTGCGGCTAAAGGGGCGTTCAATTGCCAAAAATGAAAGTTGGGCATTTGGGCTTGGTACCAGTTGATCAAGCTGGCGTTTGCGGCCCTGGCGCTTAAAGGCCTCAAGCAGCAGCAGTTCTTCGATATGTGGATCTAAAAAACAGCTGACAGGGTGTTGCTGCAGCTGAGCGCTGGTAATCGGGCTGAGTTTGGGGGATGGCATAATCTGGAGCGGTGAAACCAGCAAATGACTGGGTGCCGGTGTTTGGGCACCTGCAGGTTTAAGCTGAACATTGAGCTGCAGATGCTGAGTAATCGATTGTAAAACCGGCGGGGCGGCTGGAGCCGGTTTATTGACCAGCACCTGAAAACTCTGGGTCACCGTGGCTGTAGGAACAAGCCGGTTTTCACCCAGATAAGGGCCAGGAATAGTCTGGAATCTCAGCAATTTTTCTATCATCTGTTTCCAGCATAGTGAATCTGACCCAATCAGATCAAGCAACTTGCTGCAGAGAATTGCTGACTTAAAAGTTGATTTAAAAGTTGATGGGTAATTCCTGAAAGGCAATCACCAACCAGAGGAGCAAAGCGTTAATCAATAATACCCAAGACAAGTTTGAAATCTGGGATGCCTGACGCTGACGCAATACCCAGAACAGGCCCATGACAAGTAAGCCCGGTAATAAAGCCCAGATCAGGCTCCAGATAAAACCCGGTTCAGGCAGCCAAGGCCAGAGCAGATGAAGACTGAGCAAAATCAGGGCTGAATATAAAAAACTGAGGATGCCATAGGTCAGAGCTGGGCTTAACAACATCCTGCAATTATAGGCTGCTCGGGCAGATGTGAGAACGCCCTGTGGTATAAAAGTATCCATGCGTCACTTCACCCGCTTCAGCCAGATTTTAGCGATGTTATTGATTCTATTAATGGCTCAGCCGGCCCTGGCAGATAAGCTGACCCTGTTTCAGACAGGCAATACCGGCGGTCTGGCTTCTGCTTATCGCTATGATATTCAGCGCCCTTATTTATTGGCGAGTCGCTTTTTACAGCAGCAGGGTGAAGCTGCGGGACTTGATGATTTTAGCGTCACTGGCGACGCGGTGCCCTTTTATTCACAGCAGAATTTTCTCTGGGGTGAAGGTTTTGGTCTGGCAGAGCTTAGACTGTTTCTTGAACAACCTAACTTAAATGGGTTGATTGAAAGTCACCGTGATGTGATTCTGCTCCAAAGTCGCGATAGTCTGATTGCGGATCCCAGTTCGGATCAGGCTCTGATGCAGCGAGTGGCAGATTGGTTGCGACGTGAGGCAGGATTACGTGAGCAGTTTCGCCTGCGTGAAGCTGAGCTAATTGTCTATCGCACAGCGCAGGGACGGGTCTCGCGTCTGCGTTTTAAATCAGCTCCTGATGCTTTAGATCAGGATGCTCAGCATTGGGAAATGTTGCTGGGTTTTGAGCTGGGTTTTCGCGCTAAAGTGCGTCAGAGTGAAGCCCGTTTGTTAGTAATCGGCCAGCCCCAGGGTGAAGGCAGTCGCCGCATGCAGTTGCTTAAACATTTGCGGGGCCCGGATGATCTGCTGATTGACTCAGGGAATTTACTTGAAGGCCAGACCGCTTTTAGCGATCAGGGGCTCTCAGCTCAGCGCGTTAATTCTTTGCAAATGGCTCAAGAGCTTCATTATTACGCGATTAATATTGGCAAAAATGAATTGGCTGGCGGGATTGATCATCTGCGCTCTGAACAACAGACTTACCTGCTTCCGTTTATTTCAGCGAGCTTACGCCAGAACAATCAGTTTGTCTTTGAACCCTATAAAATCATCACCGCTGGCCAGCTGCAGATTGCGCTGATCGGGATTGGCGATCAGGATGAGTTTGCCAATCTCAAACTCAATCAACAATTGCCCGAAGAAATCGAGATTCTCAATCCCGCTGAAGCGCTTAGCCAGGCTTTAACTGAGATTCGCAAACAAGATGAAGTGGATTTAGTTGCGGTCTTGACCAATCTCTCAGGCTCTGAGCTGCAAAAGCTGGCTGATTTTAACGACGTTAATCTGATTTTTGCCAGCCCCGAAAGCACTTTGCAGCATAGCCGCGAAAGCCTGCAGCTCGATAAAGTCCAGGGCGGGCGAACCTTTTTAGCCAATAGCTCACCCCACGCGATTAGTCTGTTCCAGCTTGCAAACGATGGCGAAGGCATTAAGTTTAGCGCTGAGCAGCTGCCGATTTATTTTGAAACTTCACCTGATTTAGATGCCTTAAAACGAATTTTAGCTGTGCGTCAGCGTGAATACGCAGATGCCCTTTTACCTGTGCTGCCCGATCTGGGCCCGGTCATTCGTCAGGACAAAGATTTACTTAAGCTTTTTACTGAGTCTTATTCTGCCAAAGAAGCCGCCAAACGCCTAAGTGGGCTGCAGCCGCTGCCGGCCAGTGAATTAATTAGCCTTTATCCGCCTTATTTGACGGCTGAGCTTTTGGCGAATCTGCAGATGAATATGCTGCTAGAAGCTTTTCAGGCTGAAGCTGTGGTGTTTCGGATTGAGCCTGGTACTTTGAATGTCCCTGGGGCTTTACGCCGCATCACGCTTTATGAAAGCCTTTCAAGTGGTGAGACGCTTGAACGCTGGTATCTCAATGGTGCGCAGCTCAAGAAGTTACTCGGCCTTAAAATTCGCGGTCTGGTTTTTGCGGGTGTGGACCCTGTGAGTAAAAAAAATTGGTGGCCGTGAGATTGGGGATAAACGTTCTGTTTATCGGATTTTGTTGCCGAGCAGCATTGCTAAACTAATGCCCGTTCGCCATTTATTAGAGGGTCTGCGTGGTGAAACCCGTATGAATCATCCGCAGACGGGTGTCAACGGACGTATTTTTGTCAGGCCACTGGTGATTAGTTTATTAGAGCGTTTGCAGCAGCGGCCTGACTTTGAGCAGGAAGTCACCCGGCTGATGAAGTTCCATTTTAGCGAGCGTCAGCTGCAGTTTGCGGTCCAGCTTGATAATTTTCAGCTTAATTTATCGGGCTATAACGCCTTTAACAACCGTGACTACTCTCAAGTCCGTGAAACCCGCGTGACCTCTCCTAATAGTTTTACTTTTGGTGGTCGCACTCGCTTAGCGTTGGGTTTAGACAACGGTCTATTTGGGGTTACAACCGCTGCTGCCGCCAAATATGAAGGTCTGGCCGTGATTGAAGATTTGCTGACAACCAGCACGCGCACAGGTGCAACCACGACGACTGAAACTGAGCGCTTTACTGAAAATCAAGATGACTTATTGTTTTCAACTGAGCTGAAGCTGCATCTTTTGGAGTTTCCGCTCTTTGATACTAAATTGGGCCTGACACCTTATCTTGAAGCCTTTTACGATACTGAATTTACGCCAACGCTGAATAAACAGACCCAGACGCTAAACCCTCTGCAGTCAGAATTACGTGGGGTTTTAGGCTTATCGATGCCAGCTGGTGATCAGCTCAAGGTTTTTAAAGCTGGTCTGGCTTTGCGCCGTGACTTTAATGTGCCAGATAATCTCGAAGGGGGTCTGGATCTTAAAGTGATTCACAGCCTGCCGTTGACGACTTATTTAAGCTGGAATAATGATTTAAATGTTCGCTACTTTTTACCCACCGCTAACGACAATCTCTCAAGTCTGGGCTTGATTGCCCAGCTGGTGACAGCTTTTGATGTTAATCTGACCGACAATATTCTGCTGCGGATTTATGCTGATGCTTATGTCTTTCAGGGCAAAAGACCTGAGACTTCGCAGTTAGGTGCGAGCGTGATTTTAGGCGTGGGCTTAGGCTTTGACCGGATCTGGAAGCCCTGGTACGAGCCTCTGTTTTAGGGCGCGGGTTTTAGCTAAAGCTTAAAAGCGTGCTTTGACACCCACCCCAAAATTCATGCCTTGATGCTGATTAAAATGGCCGTATTGATTGTTATAGATCTGTTCTTGAGCCGCAAAGCCATAAGCATCTACGTCTTTAGTCAGTTTGACATTAACCGACTGGCTGGTGCGCAGACGCCAGCCTTCAGGGCTATTGACCATGCCCGCATCAGCCGCCACGCGCATGGGGCCAAACTTGTAAGACGCGCCAGTTGAAGCACCTGTGGCTTCAAGATTATTGACCTGGGTAAATAAATACTGGGCGCCAAGATGGGCGCCAAAGTTACCCTGTTGATAGTGCAAGCTGGCGTTAACGCCAGTGTTTGAATAAATCCCTTTGCCGCCCGTGCCGTAGCCTAAACTCATTGCCATTACGTCTGGGGCCGCAAAGACTTCACTGCGATAGCTCAGTTGATGGTTGAGTTTACCGTCGAGATGTTGGCTAAGTCTGACAGTGGCGTGAGTCAGGCCGGTGCTTAATCCCTGATTGAGTTTAAATTTATCGTCAGTGTTGCCATTACTGGCCGTAGTTCCGGCGCTATTGGTAAAAGCAAAAGCGCTGGTGACATCTGCGCCAACCGTTGTGCGCAGCTGATGGTTTTCGCCCAGGTTTTGTTTATATGCGGTTAATTGGCCTTCGGCATGGATACCCGCGACTAAGGCCGGGTGTTTTTCCCATTGATTGCTGCCAATGCTGTGATGGCCTTCTTCGGGACGATACTGAACCCCAGCTGAGATTCTGGCCCAGTTGTCTGAATTGCCGACTTGATAACCTAATGCGGCGCTGACTGCATGGCGGGATGTGGGATCTGGGGATGAGCCGGTGTCGTACTGAATTTTAAGGCCGAAGTTTTTATTTAAGGCCATTTCGAGTTTTGCGCCACCATTGCGATCCCACTCGATGCTGTTTTCATGTTTGAGCTTGAGGGTGTCCTGATAAAGCATATGGCCCATGGTGTAGTACAGGCTCTCGATATGTCCGGTTTGATTGGCTTCGGGTTTAGAGTAGACGTTGATTAACTTGGCTTCTGGGCGCACAGCTTGTAAGGCTTCTTCGTGGGATAAAGCCGGGCGGCCTAAAATCTGGCTGATTTGTTCAGGGCTATAGTGTGTGCCGTATTCAATTAAACCAAAACCTTCACCCTGTTTGCCTTCGTAGGTCAAAACAGCGTGAGCAACCCCTTCTGACTTATAGCCGGTCTGACGAGCGTTGTAGCCGTTTTCTTGCAGCACATACGCGCCGAGAAAATGACTGTCACGACAGATCCCTTTACGTTGTTCAAGGGTATATTCGGGGCTTTGGGTGCCGCCTGGGCCCGTGCCTTTGTCGGCGCGTTCATAGTCATAAATGCTGCTACCAAAAGGCTGTAAGAGTTTGGTGACTTGATCAGGCGTTTTTACACTCTGGGTCAGATCCCCTAATGACATGCCTTTGGGTGGGGTATAAGTGCCGGGATTGGTGCCCTTTAAAGGCTGGGTTTCAGGGTTGCGAGTGCCAAGTGTGGTGTAGCCTGAATGTAAATCCCGCTTGGGGCCAGGGCCCACTGGATCATCAACAAATGAGACCGAGCTGGCGACACTGAGAATTCGGCCACTGGCTTCATCCACCTGAATTTTGTCGGTCAGCAAAGCCTGATAAAGCTCATCCTGGGTTAATTGGCCATCAGAGCTGTCTTTGTCGATTGATTTAATCTGGACAGTGGTGATACCAAGTTTGGCGGCCTGATCATGGGCCAGAGCGGTTGGCACCATTTTTTCGGCAAGACTACGGGCGCGGGCTGCATCCATGGGGCACTCCTTTAAAGATCAGGCCTTCCAGATTCTTTTGTGTCTATTGTATGGGTCTATCGCGGGCAACTAAATTTTCTGGCGGGATTTAAGCAATATTTAAAAGTTTAGATGACTTAGCGGGTAAAAGAAAGCCGGGCTTTAAAATAAACGAGCTCCCTGGAGGCTCATGTCCTTCTGCTACCTGAGCCCCCTTGAAGCTGATATCATGTAGAAGCCCAAAGCCCAGAGCAAATAGCCTTTATACAGCGAGATTCCCCATGAAACGTGAAGACGAAATCCAACGTCGGCGCACGGTCGCCATTATTTCTCACCCTGACGCCGGTAAAACCACTCTGACAGAAAAATTCCTGCTTTACGGCGGCGCCTTGCAGGAAGCCGGTTCCGTCCGTGCGCGCAAAAATCAGCGCGCGGCAACCTCTGACTGGATGGAGATGGAGCGTCAACGCGGTATTTCGATTACCTCAACTGTTCTGATGTTTGATTATCAGGGCTTTAGAATGAATCTGCTGGATACACCGGGCCATCAGGACTTCTCTGAAGACACCTATCGTATTCTGACTGCCGTTGACTCCGTGATCATGGTGCTCGATGGCGCCAAGGGTATTGAAGCCCAGACCCTTAAATTGTTTGAAGTCTGCCGCAAGCGCGGGATCCCAATTTTTACCTTTATCAATAAATTAGACCGCCCGACCCAAGAGCCTTTAGATCTGCTGGATGAAATCGAAAAAGTGCTGCATATCGGCGCTTACCCGATTAACTGGCCGCTGGGCACCGGCATGGACTTTAAAGGGGTTTATGACCGCCTTGAAAAACAGGTTCATTTATTTGAGCGCACGGTTGGCGGGGCCTATAAAGCGCCCGTTGCAGTTGGCACGATCGAAGACGATTTAGTTGCCAATACCTTAGCACCTGACGTCTATGAAAAAGTGCGCGAAGAAATTGAGATGCTGGATATTGCGGGCGAAGAGTTTTCACCCGAGCTGGTGCTTGATGGCAGTATTACGCCTGTTTTCTTTGGTTCAGCTGCCAACAACTTCGGGGTTGAGCTTTTGCTCAACTATATCTTTAAATTTGCTCCGCCGCCCGGTGGCTTCCCCAGCACCAAAGGCAAAGTTGATCCTGACTATGAGCCGTTTTCAGGCTTTGTCTTTAAGATCCAGGCCAATATGGATCCCCGCCATCGTGACCGTATCGCCTTTGTACGCGTTTGTACCGGGCGTTATGAAAAAAATATTCAGGTCAGCCATCCCAGTTCGGGGCGTAAAGTCAAACTGGCTTCTGCTCAGGCGCTATTTGGTCAGGAGCGCGAAACAATTGAAGAAGCTTACCCAGGTGATATTATCGGTCTGATCAGCAATGATAAATTTGGGATTGGCGATACGCTGACTCAGGATAACGGGTTGATTTATCAGGGTATTCCGCAGTTTGCGCCTGAACACTTTATTTTTCTGAACAACCCCAACCCATCAAACTATAAGCGCTATCGTGATGGTCTGGATCAGTTATTAAGTGAAGGGGTTGTGCAGGGTTTTAACCTCAACACTCATTCGCAAAACAATTATGTAATCGGCGCAGTTGGCCCCCTGCAGTTTGACGTGGTGCAGTATCGTCTTGAGAGCGAATACAAAGCAGAGACTGAGCGCCTGCCCACTAACTGGTCAGTGTTACGCTGGGTTCACCCAGATGTTCCTGCTGACAGCATTGAGCGCAGCATGTTGCCCGTTGGCGCCATTACTGGCACCGATCGCTATGAGAATCTGGTGATTCTGTTTACCAACCAATGGTCATTGGGTATGTTCCAGGACAAAAATCCCAAAATTGAACTCTCAGACACACCGTTTAGACGTGAGCTGATGGGTGTAAACAACGCCTAATAAGCTAGAACTAGCTTATGTTTTCTAAGGGGCTGATGCTAAATACGACCGCGTCGGCCCCTTAAACCATGTAGGGCTGAACCTTTGGGATTCTGGGAATTCGGGTTAAAAACCTGACCACTGGCTTTGCCCACTACATAACCGACAATCAGACAAACCAGGCTGCTGAATAAAAAGAGCAGTTCAGTTTCGATTGTTTTTCCGTGTTTAAGATAAGTCTCTGGCCAGAGTAAGGTAAAGAGACTGGACCAGCCAAACATCAGGCCATAGATCCAGCATAGGCCTGCAAACACCATGCCAAAAAAGGCGAGGACTTTCTGAACAAATGTTTTCACGTCAGCTTACCCGTGAGTTCAGTCTGTCTTGATTTTAACAGCAAAAGAGCCGGCTATTGCCGGCTCTTTTAGCTGAGTGAGTTAACTTCAGTTAACAAATCTAGTCGGGATGACAGGGCTCGAACCTGCGACATCCTGCTCCCAAAGCAGGCGCGCTACCAACTGCGCTACATCCCGATTGACTTCATAATAGCATGGGGTGAGATGAGCGGTTAGGTGGTCGGTGTTATTCCTGCTAATTTTTCACAGCAGGAATTTTTGCAGCGCTGCTTTCACTTAAAACTTTGGTTTGCTCACCCTGAATCTCCAGAATCTCAACGGGCCCACCATATGCTCGCGACATGCCGACATCCACCCGCCAGACTTTGTTTTCACAGGCTGAGTTGACTTTAGGATGAACCGAATGGCCCACAATCATCCGCTTGGCGTTTAATTTTGTCAGAGTCTGATTGAGCGCTGCACAGTCTGGGGCAACTGTTGGGTCCGAATAAGCCCTTGTCCAGATTGGGCCGGTTTCTTCGGCCAATAAAAGAGGAAAGGTAGCTGATTTACCTGCCAGCCAGTCTTGAGATTCCTGATTGAGTTTATTCAGCCCATAATCGACGTGATTGGGCAGCAGACCACCATGTACAAACACTGTCTCACCCAGCTGGAGCGCAATTGGCCGTTTGGCCAGCATCAAGGCAAAAGGCCCACCCGGAAAAAACGCCGCAGCACGGGGTCTGACCAGTTCGGGTAATTGAGCCAGCTGGGGTAAATCAAGTTTAAGTCCCGGCATGCCAATAAACTCCTGAAAGCCCCGTTCAGTCACATAGCGCAAATCACCCTGGGCATTCATAATTTCGTGATTGCCGTTAAGCACATAAAGTTTGCCGCCAGCAGCTTCAGCCTGAGGGATTAAACGATCTAATAAAGCTAAAATGGCGCGTTCACCGTCACCCCTGTCAAGCTGGTCACCGACCTGAACAACGGTGAGTTTTCCTCCTGACCAGTTATCCTGAGCATCAATCGCGCCAGCTAAACGAAAGGCTCGTCTGGTGGCATCAAAATCGCCGTGTAAGTCACCAATGGCAATCAGACGTTCTGGAGCCGGTAAGACTGTTAACGACGGACCAGTCGCTGTATGAGCTGACTGCTGATCATCGGGATGGGGCGAGGCGCTGCTTTCAGGCTGAGGGGCGCAGCTGCTGATGCCGAGCAAGAGTGTCAGCGTTAAAAAAGTAAGTTTAGACTTGTTCATAGGGTTCTGTAGGTTCCGTTAAACATCGGATGTGAAAATTCCTGTTGGCCTATTGAGCTATAGATGTGTAAGGGTAAAACAATCAGACGCTGATCATCCGTTTCAAAATGATGGGGGCACATCTTTTCAAGCACGATTGTCTGACCAGGGTAAAGCTCACGTACTGACTGCTTTTGATCCATGCCCGTGATGCAGCGACCGTGCCCTGAAAGCACATGCACCACTCGCACCGTTGAGTGAATATGATGGCTTTGTTCAGAGCTGCCTGGCGGCATGTCTAAAAGCTGCAAAGTCGGATCCCCTGGGCGCTCCGGCGGAAAAATCTGACGGGTTGAGCAGCCGTTAATATAGGGTAAGGTTGTGCGGGTGCTTAAGCCACAGCTTTTGTCTTCGGGCATATAGCCCCTGATTACGGTGGCCAGCCAGGGGCTGTTTAACTGCACAGGCCCGCGCTTTTGATAAGCGGTCAGGCGGTCTTCAGACAGATAATACACACAGTCTCCGCGCTCAACGCTAATCTGATGCTGGCCGACATAGACCTGATAAAAATACAGATCGTCAGGGCTCGCTTCAATTACATGTTGATGTTCACGATCAAAAAAGCGGGCCCCATAGCGGGCTTCAAGTTCTTCATCAGGTCCAGACATAGTCAAAATCCTTGTTAGATGCTGGTCTAGTCTAACATGCTGTCAGAATCAGACTACTGCACTTGATTGGACTAATCTGTTTGATAAAAACGGCTTAGGGCTGAACCGGGAAGTGTTTGCTGGCCACACTCAGCGCACTCTGGCCAGCCAGGTTTTTTAAACTGGGGTCAGCCTTGTGGGCTAAAAGCAGCTGAAGTTTATCCTGAAAATCAGGATCGATTTGTCTAACAGGATTGCTTGCTGCACAGGGATGTAAAACCAGATTGAGCAGGGCATAATTCCCGGCTTTGTCTTGTAAATTGGGGTTGGCGCCTTGTTCTAATAAAGACTTGAGCAATCCAGAGCCTTTGGCATAAACAGCCAGCATCAGGACGGTTCGGCCCTGAAGATCCGTGGCGTCCAGATCGACTTTTTTGGCTTTAAGATCCTGGCTGGCAAGCACTTCTGCAATCGGGGCCGGGTAATCACAGTGTTGGGGATTGTCAAAACCACGGGTGGCATAGTGAAACACGGTCAGCCCGTCCTGGTCTTTTATTGCGGGGTCTGCGCCTTGAGACAACAGGTAATTCACCAGTCCAGCCTGGCGGCTGACAAAATCAGCCTGTTTAAGCGGATTGGGGCTGTCTTCAAGCTGCAGCATATAGGGGTAAACCCGGCTGGCATCACTGGCAAGCATCAGGGCGGTCTGCCCCTGTTGGTTGCGTGCATTAAGATTTAAGCGGCGCTCAAGCAGATAATTCACCAGCTCGGTGCGATTCCAGGCTGCAGCGGTCATTAAGAGCGTATCGCCGCGTTGGGTTTTTTCGCCGAGGTCACCGCCTTTAAGCAGCAGTTCGCTAAAGACTTCCAGATTGCCACCACGGGCGGCGTACATCAAGGATGTTGAACCTTCTGCATCTGGGGTTTCAGAACTTAAACCATAAGCCAGCATCATTCTGACCAGGGCTAGTTGGCCGCTTTGAGCAGCACCCATTAAAGCGGTACGACGCTCAGAATCAGCTAGTTTGGGGTCTGCGCCAATGCTGATTAAATATTTGACCATATCGATCTGGCCCAGGCTGGCCACATGAATCAGACTATGGCTAAGCGCCTGTTTTTTGATCAGCGGATCTTTAAGCTGAGCGAGTAGTAAAGGCAAAGTCTGCAGGGCTTTATTCTGGCTAGCCAGGTCTAAAGCGCTGACGCTGTCTTGATTTAAAAACTGAGGGTCAGCTCCTTTGGCTAATAAACGGCTGACCAGCGCTGGGCTTTTCAGTCTGACGGCCAGATGCAGCGGAGTATTGCCCAGATTGTCAGGGATTTTGACATCGGCTTTTTGAGCGAGCAAAAGCTCAACAATCGGCAGATGCTGATTGCTGACGGCCAGATACAAAGCCGTCTGGCCCGTTTCGTTCTGGGCATTGACCGCAGCCCCTTTGCTTAAAAGCGTTTTAACCGTTTCAAGCTGATTGGCCAAAACAGCTTTTTCAAGCGTGTTTAAACCGGCTGGTTCTGCCTGGCTGATTTTTTGAGTAGCTGGTTGATTGGTTTTTGCTGAGGGTGGGCTGGCCCAGGCCGCCTGGCAAATCAGAAGCGAGCTTAAGACGGTAAGGCTTGATTTTGAGGATAGGGCGAGCTTCATTTTGTTCTCCGATGGGTTCTCCGATGGATTCTTCTGAACAGTTCTCTAAGGAGATGTTTCAGTTTAGCGGATATCATCAGCTTGACAAATGATTTCAAAAATATAAAACTATTTTATGTAATTGAAACTATTTGCTAAGACATTTTAAAGAGGTGACTAAGATGAAACCGACACCTGCCGGCTGGCCGCGAATCTCCAGCTCGATTTTTTATCAGGATGCCAGCAAGGCGATTGACTGGCTCTGTGAAGCCTTTGGCTTTGAAGTCAGAATCAAAGTTGAAGGCGAAGGTGGGCGGATTGAACACGCTGAACTGGAGTTTGGCGATGGTCTGATTATGGTCGGGAGTGCTAGTGGCCGAACTGATCGCCAAGTGCCTTTGCCCTGCGCCAGCCCGCTGAGTATCGGTGGCGCAAATACCCAGGTGCTCTGCATTTTTGTTGACGATGTGGATGCCCATTGTGCCAAAGCCCGCGAAGCGGGTGCGGTGATAGCAGATGAGCCCCGTACAAACGACTATGGCGATGATTATTGGACCGATCGCAGCTATCGGGTTGTTGATTTAGAAGGCCACCATTGGTGGTTTATGCAGCGGATTCGCGGCTAATGGCTTTAGACCAAACCTTTAATGCCCTGGCTGATCCCGCGCGGCTGGCGGTGATTAATTTGCTGCGCGAACAGCCTCGCCATCCGAGCGAGATGGCAGAAACACTTGAACTCAGCCGACCGACTGTCAGCCGCCATTTAAAAGTTTTGCGCCAGGCTGGTTTAATAGAAGCTGACAGCCTGGAGCCCGATGCCAGGCGGCGGACCTATCGACTGTGCCGCGAGCCTTTTGGGGATTTGCGCGGCTGGCTGACCGAAGTTGAGGCTTTCTGGGATGAGCAGCTTCAGGCCTTTAAGACGCATGCTGAGCGCAAATATGGGAGCGGCAGCTAATGGCGATTATGGGGGATCAAGCAAGGGTCAGCGTTAAATTGGCGCTGAGTCCAGAGCTGAGTTTTCGGGCTTTTACTGAAGACATTAATCAGTGGTGGCGCCGCGGGCTGCGTTATCGCGTGGCTGCTGGCGACAGGGGGATTTTAAGTCTCGAGCCCCGTGTGGGGGGGCGTTTAATCGAGTCTTTTGAAGATTCATGCGGACTCAGGTTAGTCGAAACCGGTCAGATTACGGTCTGGGAGCCGCCTCACCGCCTGATGTTTAACTGGCGGGCCGTTAATTTTGCCCCTGATGAACAGACTGAAGTAGAGGTTTTATTTACACCCTCTGGCTCTGGAACTTTAGTTACGCTGACTCATCGGGGCTGGGCCCATATCCGGCCTGATCATCCCGCTCGCCATGGCCAGGAGGTGCCAGTGTTTATTCGCACAATGGGACTGTGGTGGTCAGATTTGCTGACCTCTTTGCGGCTTTATAGTTTAAAACAGCTTGAGGAATATCAGGAATGAACTGGGAGCAACTCTGTCAACTCGGCTGTAAACTGCCTGAAGTCAGCATCGAGACTTGGTATCGCACCCCTGCTTTAAAAGTGCGGGGTAAAGGTTTTTGCCGACTTAAAGAAGATGGCAAAACGGTTGTGTTTTTTCTCGATTCAGTGGATCAACAAGAGCTGCTGATTCAGGCTCAGCCTGAGCTTTATTTCATTACGGACCACTATCGCGGTTGGCCAGCGGTGCTTGCAAGATTGTCCCAGCTAGAAGTTGCTGAGGCTCAACAACGGCTTAAGCAGGGTTGGAGATTGAAAGCGCCCAAGAAGTTGCAACAAGCGTTTAAAGCCTGATACTCACAGTTTCAAGTTAAACTACCCCTTATGAATATTTCTGCAGTCAGACTGGCTCATTTGGGCATTTATCCTCAACGCTTTAAAAGCCCTTTAGAAGTTGTTGAGTGTTTAGGCGCGATGCAGGCTCAGGACTTTGATGGCGCCAAATGGGCCATTGGTTTACGTTTACCTGGCAGCACGGTTGCAGATATTGATCAGGCGATCATAGATCGTCAAATTGTCAGAACCTGGCCAATGCGTGGCACCCTGCATTTTGTTGCGGCTCAGGATATTCGCTGGATGCTCAAGCTGATGACACCGCGGGTGATTTCAGGGGCTGCTGCTCGGCGTCGGGCTTTAGAACTGGATGAATCAGTCTTAAATCAAGCAGCAGATCTCTTTGAACAAGCTTTAGGCCGTGAAAAAATCCTGACTCGCGATCAGATGTTAAATGTGCTTGAGCAAAACGGGATTTCACCTGCTGGTCAGCGTGGTTATCACGTGCTCTGTCATTTGAGTCAGACTGGCTTAATTTGTTTTGGGCCACCCCAAGGCAAACAGCAGACTTTTGTGCTGCTCGAAGACTGCTTGCCAGTTGGTCGGGATTTGAGCGGCGATGAGGCCTTGGCTGAAATTGCCAAACGCTTTTTCCTGGGTCATGGCCCTGCCACCCTGGCTGATTTAGCGCGCTGGACGGGCCTGCCCATTGGCAAAGCCCGCAGGGGTTTAGATCAGGTTCAAGATCAGCTGCAGGAGCTGACGCTGCCGGATGGGTCATACTGGTGTGACCCAGCAATTCAGCCTTTAAAGGATTTAGCGCTAACTGAACATTTACTGCCAGGTTTTGATGAGCTGATTTTGGGCTATAAAGACCGCAGTGCTGTATTAGCCGCTGAACACGCAGCCAAAATCTGCCCAGGCAATAACGGCATGTTTAGCCCAACGATGATCAGTCAGGGTCAGGTTGTCGGCACCTGGAAACGTCAGCTTAAGCGCAAAAATGTTGAACTCAGCCTGAGTCCGTTTAAGTCCTTGAGTCATTCTCAACAAGCAGGTATTCAACAGGCCGCCTTCGCCTATGGTCACTTTCTGGGACTTGAGCCCCTGTCGACTGAGTTGACTGAGTTGACTGAGTGAATGTGTTAGTTGCGGGTCATAAACTCGCGCAGTAAGCGCATCCAGCCAATGATGCCCAGGGCTAGACTTAAGCCTAAAAAAAGCAGCCCAATTGGTGGCGAAGGCATGGCGCGAGGGGGAATCCAGCCAGGTATCAAAACGTAGCTGATAACCAGGCTGAGCACACTCAAGACTAAGGCTTTTAAGCCGGATTCATAGGGGATTTCAAAGCCCCTCACAGCAGTTTGGCGCTTTCGGCCTGGGTAAACAGTTCGCTAATGGCGTCCGGGCTGATTTCAAGAAAGGCTTGTACCACTTCCGGGTCATACATTTTGCCTGAATAACGAATGATTTCTTCACGGGCTATTTTATCGGGCAGGCCTTTGCGATAAGCCCGGTCAGAGGTCATGGCGTCATAAGTATCAGCAACCGCTAAAATCCGGCTGCCTATCGGGATTTCAGTGCCTTTAAGGCGATCTGGGTAGCCGTTGCCGTCAAAGCGCTCATGATGATGACGCACCAGTGGGGCATGGTCAGCCAAACACTGGACGTTTTTGAGCAGCGCCGCTGAAATTCCGGGATGGGCTTTAATGCGATTATATTCAAGATCGGTGAGCGGGCCAGGTTTATCTAAAATACAGCGCTCAATGCCGACTTTGCCTGCATCGTGTAAAAAGCCCGAATGTTCAATTTTGTCGAGCTCAGTGTCAGCAAATCCCATTACTTCGGCGATTTTGCGCGAGAGGGCTGCTACCCGTAAGCTATGGCCCTTGGTATATTCATGTTTGGCGTCGATTACATTGGCAAAGGTTTTAAGGGTGATGTCAAAATAATTGACGTCCACGTCCATTAATAGGGCCATATCCAGTGAATCAATCCCTAAAGCGTTCCAGATTGCCCGATTAAAATTTTTGGCTGTCCAGCGTTCTTGTTCACGGCTTAAACGGGTAAATTGCTCAAGCAGATCGGGTGAAAAACGGCGATTCATCAGGGGATCCAGGCGGCGTTTAAGCTCAGCTGCATCCTGGCAGACGGTACCTGCCACATCAACTAAATCACAGAGCCCAATGATCTGAGCTTCAATTGGAATATTATCGCCTTTAAGCCCGTCAGGATAACCTGAGCCATCCCAGGCTTCGTGATGTGAGCGAATCAAGCTGCTGCTCTTTTTAAGGGTGGGTAACTGGCTGACAATCAGCTCGCCAATTAAAGGGTGCTGGTGAATAGCGGGATGACTTTGCCACTCAAAATAATCA
>CAJYHH010000291.1 GCA_913773825.1 Candidatus Sericytochromatia bacterium
CCATGTGATCGCCAATGAAGGTCTGGGTCAGTATGAAGCTGAACTGCTGCTCGACAGCGGCGTCGTTGACTCTGTCTCGTTTGGCAAACTGTATATCTCTAATCCTGATTTAGTCGAGCGCTTTAAACATCGTGCGGCGCTTAATCCTTATGACCCGACAACCTTTTATAGTGCGGGCCCTGAAGGTTATGTGGATTATCCGGCTTTAGAGCTTGCCCGCCGTTAGCTCTGGCGCTTTACTCGCGCTTTTAACAAACATTCAGCAAAGTCAGATTTGCGAATAAAAAACTCGTCACGCTTTCTATCAAGTTGATTCCTATGCCCTTCTGGTTAAGCAGAAGGGCCTTTTTTTGTTTGAGTTTAGGCTTTGCTGAGTGATTAAAAAGGCTTGCCGTGAGTCAGGTTAACCAGTTGTCTGACCACACCCGGCAAAGGCTCCAGGCTGCGTAAGGCCAGACTGACGGGTGTGGGTTTGCCAAATAAATGCTGAAGCAGATTGCCTGTGCGTAAGCGGGTCAAAAAAGCCTTGCGCCATTGGCGGGTATATTCCTGCTCAAGCTGGTCCCGGCTGATGCGATGTTTGAAAAAATCATGAAGCAAGGGACTCAGCATCGCTGATGCTCTTAAGGCCATGCTCATGCCGTTGCCGCATAAGGGCGGAATTAAACCCGCTGCGTCACCCAGCATTAAAATATGCGCTTCGACAGCGCTTTTGGGGCTAAAGTGAATCTGAGAAATCGCCAAGGGCTGTTCATACAGACGTTCAGCCTGGGTCAGCACTGTATTGAGATGGGGATTGCGTTTTAAGACTGTTTCTTCTAAAGCCTGAATCCCGCCAGCTTGTTTCAACACGTCAGTGCGAACCAAATAACAGAGGCAGCTGCGGCCTTCTTCAACTTGTGACATGCCGCAATAGCCCCCATCAAAATTATGCAGGCTGATTAAGTCAGCTGGAATGTCGTGGCGAATATGGTATTTAATCGCTGAAAAGGCTGAGCTGCGGGTCTCAGGCGCAATAAACTCACGCTTGAGGCGTAAATCGAGATTGGCATATTTGCCATAACTGCCCGCTGCAACGCTTGTATAAAACTCACCCGCACTGGTTGTCAGTTTAAACAGATCATTTTCAGCGGGCTCAATGCTTTTAACGATCGTTTTTTCGCAGAGCGTCACACCCGCATCACGGGCTAGTTGAGCCAGCAGATTGTCGAGTTTATAGCGGCTAATCCCAAAGCCACCCGGATTTAACTTTTGCTTAAGTAATTGACCCTGCGGATCAGAGACGTGTAAACGGGTAATGCGCGGCAGATTGAGTTCAGTGAGTGGTACACCCAGGCGCTCTAAAAAATCCCAGGACTCCATTGCAATATATTCACCGCAGACTTTATGAAAAGGGTAGCGCTCTTTTTCAAATAAAATCACGCGATGCCCCAGCCGGGCCAGCTGGATGGAAAGAGAGAGACCTGCTAGGCCGCCACCGATGATGGCGAGAGAATAAGTCTTGCTGTGAGCTGTGGGCTCTGGGCTGTGAATTAAAGACATGAGAATACCAGCCTTTTCTGGCTACGAGCGACCCGCTCCCGGCTACGAGCGACTAGCCACACGCTACCAGCCCCCTCACACATAGCCCATGACCAGATAGCGAAAAGCCCACTGCCATTTGATCTGAGGATGTAGACCTGCACTTGTTGCTGCGTCTAAGAGATCCTGGCGCTTAAAGCCACGTCTGACGGACATTGGGCCGTCGTAGCGCACCAGCTCAGAACGTGAGTAGAGAGCGGTCAGGATGTGAATCCCCTGATAAGCCAAGGGGTGGCGCTGAAGATCGTTAATCACATAGCCCACCCGACCTTCGCGCCGGGTCCAGCTAAAAAAGTCACGAAGTAGTTTTTCGTCCAGATGATGGCAAAACTGAGAGCTGGTCACAATATCAAACGGGCCTGTGACCTCGCGAAAGTCTGAAGCAATCCAGTTAATCTGATGATCAGGCGCATGAGCTCGGGCGTATTCCAGGCATTCAGGCTGCATATCGATGCCGGTTAGCTGAATCCGGTAGCCCTTTTGTTGGGCCCACTCAGCAATCACGCGCAGCGTATCGCCACCGCCACAGCCCACATCAGCTAAAGTCCATTCGCGCTTTTGGCCAGCCCCGGCAATTAACTGCTCGAGGCCGTTTAAAATGGTGCTGTAACCGCCTAACCAGCGGTTGATAATCTCAAGTTCACGCAGAGTCTGCCAGAGGGTCTCGCGATCAAGCGTTTCGGCATCCATCAGCTCGGACTCATAGCAGCGCTGGCTGAGATTGGGCAGCAGAGCGGGTTTAGGGGAGTCTGAGGAGTCTGATAAGGATGATGGTGAACTAAATGGTAGCTTAAATAAGCTCTTCATAATTGCCAGCTTGCAGTGAGAGTTTCCATCGTCAGGCCAGGGCCAAAGGCCGCAGCTAAAACCGTTTTGCCTTCAGGTCCTTGTTCAAGCTGCTGCCAGAGCGATTCGAGCACAAATAAGACCGTGGGTGAAGACATATTGCCACAGGCTTTAAGGACCGCATAGGATGCGGCAAAACAGTCCATGTCTAAGCCCAGTTCATAAGCTGCCAGATCTAATATTTTGCGTCCCCCCGGGTGCATCGCCCAGTGATCAACCGCGTCAATGCCTTGCAGGCCCAGGCGCTCAAGCGCGCGCTCAATTAAAGGCCTAATACCCTGGGCCAATAAATCAGGAATATAGCTGCTGAGACGCATTAAAAAACCTGTGCTGGATAAATTCCAGGCCATATCCTGCCAGCCGGCAAAAGCAACTTCTGAATAAAAGCCGTCAAGTTGTAAAGCAGGCTGTTTAAGCTCGGCTTTAACGGCTGCGCCGGTTAACAAAGCTGCCGCTGCACCATCGCTAAATAATAAGCTGGCGGCCAGATTATCCGGTGTTTCGTCTTTTTGAAAATGCAGGCTGCAGAGTTCAACGCAGACTAATAAAACAACCGCCTGAGGATCGGCTTTGCAGATGGCATCAGCTTGTTTAAGCGCGTGCAGAGCAGCATAACAGCCCATAAAATACAGACAGCTGCGATGGGTATAAGCGGGTAATTCTAAAGCCTGCATCAGCATCAGGTCTAAACCTGGCGCAGCTAGGCCTGTACAGCTGACGGCCAATAAATGGGTGATGCGATCGCGGCTGATGTCAGGTACTTTATCTAAACAGTTGTGAATCGCCTCTAAAGCCAGTTTGGGTGCTTGCTGATGAAAGACCCGCATCCGATCTTCGAGGCTGGGAGTGGGTTCATAAGCCGCATTGGGGTAAAGCAGGCGCTCTGTGGGTTCGGGAGCATAATCAGGCAAGACTAAATGGCGAGTGGCAATACAGCTGGCAATTGCCATGCGTCTGACTTTTAAAGCTTCTGCGTCAGGCAAAGGCACCTGACGCAGCAGGGCCTCGGTCAGCTCTGCCTGTTTGTAAGTATAAGCGGGCAAAGCCGTGCCAATGGCGATTAAAGAACTGGGGCTGGTTTGAGCGATTTTCCCTTTAGACATCAGGGCCTTCCTAATAGGGCGATGAGCCCAAAACCAAGATTTAAACAGCTGGATGCGAGTAGATTTAAACGCATGGTGTGGTCAAAGTCTGCTTTGTCAGAGTTACGCCAGACGGCCTTTGCCCAATGGATAAAATAAAGGGCAGCGGGTAATAGACACAGCTGCAGGAGCCAAAAGGCTTTAGCTGGCAGGCAAAGGGCCAGTAAAAACTGGCCCACACTCATCAGCAGGGATGAAAAAATAAAGGTTCCGCGGTAACCCAATAAAGCGCTAAGGGTTTGATCCCCACGTTCAGCATCACTTGTGTGTTGGTAAATCTGAGTCAATGGATAAGCGCCTCCAATCAGGCAGGATGCGGCTAAGCCGATTCCCAATATACGCGGTTCATGGCTGAGGCGATTCAAGATATCTGTGCTCAGTCCACTTAAAACCATGACATAAGTCCAGATTCCTTGAAAGCAAAAAATCGTTAAAAAGCCCACTACCGGATATTTTTTTAACCGGATGTTCTCACTGCTATAAGCTCGCGAAGCCAGAATATAGCCCAATAAGGTCAGCGCAAACAAGGGACTCACGAACATCGCGAGCAGCAGACCGCAGATATCCATCGCCAGCGTCAGCCAATAAAGTTGATCCGTGGGCTGGGGCGGCTGGCGTAAGCCGCCAATCGGGCCTGTATCGCGGTCAATATAGCTGTTATAGCCGTTGCTGGCCGGGTAAATCAGCAGATGCAAAATCACAAACACCATGCCTGCTTTAAAAAAATCAAGCTGAGAAACCTGGCTGAGAGCTAATAAATAAACCGGCATCAAAAAGAACGAGAACGGGATTCTCAGCAGTTTGAGCGTGGTCGGCATTTTGAGTGTATGTGGCTCCAGCTTGTTCTCGATAACTTACTCATCTCTTTAATGGGGATCATAACACGCTGCATTGTTGCAAATTTGCAAAAACTTGAATCATTAAACAAAGGCAATCTAAAGGCTAACTTACAGTTAACTTTAGGCAAAATGCAGCAATAAACAGCGAACAGCTTCAGATAAGTAAATCATAAGAGATTAGCGTAAGAGGATAATAGAGAACCATGCCGAGCATTCAATCCAACAGCCCCATCATCCCCCAGCAGGCTGCCCCCAAAAAAGTCACAACCCTCGACAAAGCCGTCAATAAAGTTCACGAAAATACAAAAGCCGGTACCTTTATCGGCGACAACGCCCTGCTTGTGGGCGCTGGTACCCTCGTAGGCGGCGCTGCTGGCGTTTCTGGTGCCGTTAAACTGGCTGATAAATTCCCCGCTGTTAACAAAGCTCTGGAATTTGCCTTTGTCGACAACGGCAAGCTGCTCGGTGGCGCTGTCAGTCTGGGTGCTTCTGCCATGCTGGCTGAAGACGCAGTTGCCAGCTTTAAAGAAGGTGATCACGGTAAAGCAGCTGCTGAAGGCGCTGGCGCTCTGATTACCGGCCTGGCTGGTACTGAACTGGTTGGCCGTCAGTACAATATTCCGGTTCTGAACCAGGCGATTTCTTATCCTGTTAAAAAAGCTTATGAACATGGCCAGGCTATTCTCGGTGCGGGTCTTGGCGCTGGTGGTGCTGCTCTGATTAAAGACGGCATCGACAACCTCAAAGAAGGCAACACGGTTCTCGGTGGCGCTGAGCTGGCCGGTGGTTCGCTGGCAACTTTAGGCGGCGCTGAGCTGATTGGCCGTCAGTACAATATTCCAGGCGTTAAAAACGCTCTCTCGACTCCGGCTAAATGGGTCGGCGACAACGTCAAAGCCGTGACGGGTGTTGTGGCGGTTGGCGGCGGCGCTGCTGCGATTGCCAAAGGCGTCAGCGATGTTAAAGAAGGCAAAAAGCTCCAGGGTGGAGCTGAAATCGCTGGCGGTGTTGTAGGTGTCCTGGGCGGCACTGAACTGGTTGGCCGTCAGTATAATATTCCGGTTGCCCGTGAAGCGCTGACGGGTTCTGCTAAAGCCATCTTTACCTCTAAAGGTGGCATTATCGCCGGTGGTGTAGTCGCCGCTGGCGCCGGTCTGGCTGCTGGTGCTGATGGCATCCGCCGCATGACCACTCAAAAAGGGGTTCTGAATGACGCCATCGGCGTGGCTGAAGTAACAGCCGGTGTCGCGGGTGCAACGGGCGGTGCTTCACTGATTGGTCTGGCAACTAAAAACGAAAAGCTGATGCGCGCTTTCCCCGAAAATCTGCCGATCCTTGGCGGTGTGGCTCTGATGGGGACAGCTGCTGCTCTGACTAAATTTACGATTGAAGACGCCAAAGAAAACGGCCTGCAGATGACCCAGGTTGCCACTGGCACTGGTGCTGCTGTTGCGGCTATGGGCGGTACTCAGCTGATTGCTGACAAACTTGGCATCCCCGTGCTTGATAAAGCCTTCGACAAAGGCTGGAAGCCTGTTGCTGCTCTGGGTCTGGCTGCCACGGCTGCTAAACTCGGCCAGATCACCGTTGAACAGGGCCAGCAGATGATTAAAGCTCCCAGCACCGGTAAAGGTCTGGTGACCGCCGCTGCTGCCACTGGTACTGTTCTGGTTGGTGCAGGCGCTGTTGCCACCACCGGTAGCGTACTCGGCATCGCTGGCATGGAAAAAGCCGGCATGGCGGTTCTGAATGGCACTAAAAACGGCGTGATCAAAACGGGCAACTTTGCCTTCGAAAAAGTCGCCAAGCCGATTTTCGAATTTGCAGTTGACCACCCCGGTGTCACCCTGGGCGCTCTGGCTGTAGCCGGTGGCGTTGGCTACTACGTCTACACTCAGAACAAAGACAATAAATAAGCATAAGCTTAAATCAACTCGCTAAACAAAAGCCCCAGAGATTCTCTGGGGCTTTGCGCTGTGTTTTTGTTGGGTTAGTTTTTTAAGTTTGTTTTGTTCAGAGCTTTTATCAGTTAAACCACACAGAATTTAGAACATTTTTATCTGGATTGATCTCGACGCCTTTATCTCGTTTTGTTTAGGCTCTGGGTATAACACAGCCATGCAGCCAAACGCAGGAACAGGGAGACAAAACTTATGCATGACCAGACATTCAGACTTGTTCAATCAGAGCCTTTACCCGACAGCAATATGGGCACACGGACTTTTGAATCTCATGCCGGTGATTCACAGCCGATCAGCGTCGACAGCGACGGCCAGGTGGTTTATGCCTCAACGGCTTACTGGATTTTAGGCTTTGCTATGGTGGCAATTGTGGTTGTCGCTTTTGCCTTCCGCCGTCCTGGTCAGAAGGTGGTTTAGGGTGCGAGCAGAGCTCGCGGTTGAGGGCTCACTGACGTGAGCTGTTTGAGGCGCCGCTGCGCCGTTTAGCAAGAAAAGGCAAGTTGTTTAGCTAGAGAGTCTTCTAATCCCAAGCTAAACCGGCCTTCAACCAAGGCCTCAAACCCTCTCTCCCTCTACCTACTTCGCGTTTGCTTCAATGGCACCAGAGCTGACGCTGGTAATATCAAATTTAAACGGCTTAAGCGCTGTCGCGTCTGCCATGGCTTCGGCTAAGCTGTCTGCTTTGCCCTGATAGTCGAGTTCGTATTGGGCAACTTGATTACGATAGATTGCGCGGCTGACTTTGCGCAGACCCGGCACTTTATTTAAAGCCGTGCGGAACTCGCGCTCGCGATTAAAGCTCAGGCCACGGATGGTCAGTTGCACAACTGCTGATGGAGCAGCAGGTAATTTGGCAATCTCAAGGCTAAAGTATTCACCCGCTGAGGCTGCAGCCTTTTCGATTGATTTAGACTCAGCAATATCATTGCTGGAACCGCCGGCTACACCCTGAAAAGATTTAGCCGCAAGAATTTCACCGGTATCAACTCGAATCAGACGGGCATCGAGCTGGCCTTGAGACATCACGGTTTTGATTCCGCCGTATGTTTCAATCGCCCCTTCAGCATTAACGCGCGTCAGGGTGGTGCCGACAACCAAAACATCGACCCCTTGATCGCGTAAAATCGGCACCGCAGCCATATAATTGCCCTTTTGCAATTGCTTAAGCACTTCGGGGTTATTAAGCGCTACCACGGCTTGGTTATCAGCCAGTTTAAAACCTCGTGAGAGCATCAACTCATTTAGACGGGTTTTAGCTGCTTCATTAGAAGCCCGGACACCGGCGTTAGACACCAGCACCACGGCCACTGTCCAGTCGCGCAGCAGGCCCAGTTTGGCTAGCTGGTCAACTAATGGCGCGACGCTGACATTGGCCTGGACTTTGACTTTATAAATACCGTTGGCTTTGGATTCTGACAAAATTTTATAGCCGCTGATATAGCCGCTGGCTTTGGTCAAAATCGAGTCGCGCACCACAACCATATCGCGAATTTCGGTTTCTGAGACCACATAGACACCCATCGCTTGCTCAACTGCCAGACGATTAGCCTGGGCTACGGCTTCTTCACGCGCACGGGCTGGATCACTGCCGATGGCGGCTTCGCCATCTACTGTTACAGTCTGGACCTCTGGGGCCGCAAAACTTGCAGTTGCCAGATTAAGGGTCAGCGTCAGAGCGAGTAGAAGACGTTTCCAAAGCATGGGCAAAGATCCTTTCAAATCCAGTATGGTCTCATCAGAACTCAGAAAATAGCTTAGATGTTTTAAACTTAGGGCTTTTAGAATTTTAGGCGCGCTGACGGTACATCAGGGTCAGCGTGACATTGCCGCAAAGATCGCCGTCTTCATCTGAAATGGCGCTTTCGCTTTGGGTCATGTGCAAAACATCAATGCTAATGTTGGATTCGAGCCAATGGTTAACGTTTTGCTCAAGATCTTCTGCATCGGGAGCTTCAAAGACTTTGACCTGTAACATAGGGTTCCTCGCGTTGTGTAATGTAAAGCTTGAATGTTGCCAGTATACCCGATTAGGCGCGAACTCTACTAGGGACGCCTGTTGAGGCCCTTAGGTTCCAGGAGAGGACTCATGGACTAATGGGTGAACAGACTAAAAGTAATTTGCCTCGTCTTTAAGTCCTTAAGCGAACCCTTCGACAAGCTCAGGGCAGGCTTGCAAGCGGTCTTTTTGTCTTCTCGTTCTCTTGTCCACGTCTTCTATTAGTCCTCTGGCCCTGGCCTGCGTTAAAATGAGGACTCACAGGAGCCGTGATTCAGAGACATGCATTGGCTGATTGACTTTTGCCTGCGCAGCTGGCGAGTCTTTAAACATTCATTTGAACGCTTTAATGAAAACCGGGCCGGAACTCACGGCGCGGCGCTTTCGTTTTATGCGGTTTTTGCCTTGCCGCCTTTATTGCTGCTGCTGGTGATGGTTACCACGCTGTTTATTGATGTTGATACGATCCGAAGCTTTTTTATTGAGCAGGCGGGTCGGATTGCAGGCCGTACGGGCACAGATATGGTGACTTTGATTCTGGAAAACTCAAAACGACCTGATTCCAGCAGCAATATTTTTGCGGGCTTAGTCAGCGTCTGTATGGTTATTTATTCAGCTACCGGGATTTTTGCTCAGTTGCAAGACACCCTGAATATTATGTGGGGTGTCAAAGTCCGGCCCGAAGTCTCGATTCAGCGCATGTTTGTGGTCAGACTGGTGTCGTTTGCTTTGATTCTGTTTTTGGGTGCAACTGTTCTGATTACGATCTTGCTGGAAGTCGGCTTGGCCGTTGTTGAAAACATCATGACCAAACGCTTTGAGATTCTTGAGCAGATTTATTTTTTTCAGAATCTTAATCGCGGAATTTTCTTTGTGGTTTTAACCGTGATGTTTGCTGCGATTTTTCGGTTTTTGCCAGATGTGCGAGTGCCCTGGCGCGGCGTGTTTGCTGGCTCGCTGTTTACCTCGCTGGCTTTAAGCCTGAGCAAATTTTTAATTGCTTGGTTTTTAAGTACAGCCCAGCTGGGCACTGCATACGGTACCCTGGGCTCGCTGATTATTTTTCTGTTCTGGCTGCATCTGAATATGCAGATTTTTCTGTTTGGGGCTGAGTTTACAGAAGCTTTTGCGCTGGAAAGCGGCGTGCCGATTAAGCCAATGGACTACGCCATGTGGCTGCCGGGTCGTACGCCCCATAACCGTCCGCCTGCCAGCATGTGATCCTGAGACAGTTTATTTAAACGTTCGCGAATAAACGCTTTACGCTCAGGTTCAAGCCGACCGCGCAGCAGCTTGCGGCCTAAAGCACGCGCCTGGCTATAGCAGCCAAAGCGCCAGAGCAGGCTAAAGCGTGAAGCATCAGCATCCGCGCTTAACGGCAAACATCTGGCCAGCTGATCACAGGCGCTCCAGGCGGGAATAAACGCTCCAGCGTCGCTATAAAGCCGGATTAAAAGCTGGTAATTTTCGGGAGCATCCGGATCCAGAGCCAGAGCGTGTTGTAAGGTGCTGGCGGCGGTTTCAAATGCACCGCTGGCAATCTGGAGCTCAGCTAAAATCCAGTGGGCGCCTAAATGATTCGCGTCAGCTTTGAGACAGTTACGGGCATCATGCAGGGCCAGTTGGCGCTCACCCAGACGCAGGCTATGAAAAGCTGAATGATAGAGGCTTAAAGCGCTGCGCTCACAGCTTAAAAGATTTTCGCGGGCCTGTTTACCGCTGTTGAGATCTTCGGCTTGGGCCAGTTTAATCACAGCCTGTGAAAGCTCAGTCAGCCAGGCTGGTACGGGTCTGGAGCCTTGAGTGGACAAGCTCAGCTTGCGACGTCGTTCAGGATCCCAGCGGCTGGCCGCAATGACGGCTTCGATCCAGTCAGTTGGCAGATGTAACAGATAGCGCTTCATTCCGCTATAATCCCGGTTTTGCCAGCTGCGGAATAAATCCGGAAACAGGCCGCTGGAGAGATGAATCAGACTAATCGCCAGGCTATAGCGATCGTCACCGCTTAAGCCTGTGCGGCGGCGCTGCGGATCAGCATAGGCGGGGTGGGCCCAGAACAGCTCTAGTGTCCGATTTTGGGGGCC
>CAJYHH010000292.1 GCA_913773825.1 Candidatus Sericytochromatia bacterium
AAACACAGGCATCAGGCTAGAGCCCATGGTAAAGGCACCTAAGGCAATACAGGCCATTGCAACCGGAAGACAGACTAAAAGTGTGGGGTTAAAAAATTCCTCAAAAAAATAAGCGCGTTCAGCCAATTCTTGTTTATATTGATCTGTAAAGCTGGCTTCAAATCCCACGTGAATCAAAGAATCTTCACACTTCAGGCAGGCAAGATTACTCGCTGCATTGCGAAACTGACAGCCTGGGCAGATTTTTGCATTATTGCTCACGGATGGTTCCCTCTCGAAAGCCAAATAGTCCGACACCTGGATATTCCCAGTCAGGCTCAGCTTTAAACCAGGATCAGGCTTGGTTTTTAGATTATTTTGTCAGCCAATTTAATTTAGCCGCCTTTTCGGGCTCTCGTCATCAGCACAATTTTTCAATTTTTCAACTTTTCTCTATAATGTCCATAGTCAGATGAATGGATGGAGTGGGGCCCCTGATTTGCCAAATCGGGCCAGCGAATGATTTGTTGTGAGGTAAAGGCATGGCCTCGGTGCGGGCATTGATCGTGAATCAGGGTAAAGTTTTGCTGCTACAGCGTGGGCCCACAATTTCTCGTGCGGGTCAATGGTGCCTGCCGGGTGGTCGAATTCAGCCTGAAGAACGTCCAGAAGATGCCGTGGTGCGTGAAACCCTTGAAGAAGCTGGTTTAGTGGTACGCGTGCTTTACCCGCTTCAGATTGTGGGCAGCTGTCATTATTATCGCTGTGCCTTAAATCCGCCTGGTCAGCCGATTGTCTTACATCCTGAAGAATGTCAGAACTTTATCTGGACTCAGGGACGCAAGCTTACAGAAGTCGGCGCGATTATGGATTACCGCATCCTGCGCCAGCTGTTTCGCGACCTCAAGTTGAGCTGACGCGACAGGTTAGAGCTTATTCTGTTTTTTGATTGAGATCTTGAGACCAGCTTAGATTTTCGGCATCCAGACAGCTATAGTGGTCGCCCGGAATTCTCAGGGTTTTGAGCTGATCTAACCACTGACTCCAGCCCAGATCCGGCGCTGGATGAGTGGCTCCAAAGCCTTTTTCGGCTATGAGCAGCAGGGTGTTGGGCTTTAGCTCAGCCTCATGATCCGGCAGATAATTTAACGCTGCCTGTACATGGGCCTCAAAGATTCGCCAGAGCCGCTCTTTCATTTGCTCTGCAAGCGCTAAAGGCCCTAAGCCAGCCAGGTCCGCTTCAAAGCGCTCACGCAAACCCTGGTCATCAATATTGCTTGCCACGCCGGGTACTGGGGCCTGCATATCCAGCAAAATTAACTCACTGACTTCAGTCCCTTCTGCCAGCCACTGGCGGGCCATTTCCCAGGCGACTAATCCGCCAAAGGACCAGCCACCTATGCGATAAGGGGGGGCAAAGCGCTCTTCGATGACCTGGCGATAATCTCGGGCCATGGCGCTTAAATCTAAATGGGGACGTGGGCTAATCAGGCCACGGGACTGCAGCCCATAAAAAGGCTGATTCAGCGCGGTAGCCAGATGCCGGAACGGAAAGACCGTACCTGAAATAGCATGTACAAAAAACAGCGGCTGGCCCGTTTCAACTCCGTTAAGCTTAATCAGCAGTTCTTCCGAGGGTTTGGCCTCACCAGAGATCCCTGCTGCTAAGGCTTTTAAACTTAAGTCCTCTAAAAACAGGCCTAACGGCAGTTCCTGGCCCAGAGCCTGCTCAAGCAGGGCTTTCATCTGCACGACCATCAGCGAGTCCCCGCCTAATGCCCCAAAGCGATCATCACGGCCCGCTGAGCGCCCCAGACAGCGACGCCAGACATCTGCCAGAATGGTTTCTAATTCACCTTGAGGCGGATCAAGTGGCCTGTCATCATCAACAACTAAGTCAGACGCTTGCTGCTGTGCTGGCTGATTCGGAGCTGTTTGGGTAGCTGATTGGATAGCTGTTTGCAGGGCTGTTTGGAGCGCTTCTGTCTGCAGGCCTGCCAGGGTCTCAACCGAAACCGGACTCACGGTCAGCTGGGGCCAGTTATAAGCGAGTAAACGCTCAAAAGCAGCTGTGCCTTCGTGCGCTTGCATCCCCAGATTTAAAAAGTGCTGATACAGCGGTCGCCAGGCTGCTGGCAGATGGTTGAGAGCCCGACCGGCCATGCCGTCCCGCCAGGTGCCCCAATTGATTGACTGCCAGGGTGCGCCCTGTTGATGGGCCCAGGCATCCAGCCAGGCGTTAGCTGCTGCATAAGCACTCTGGCCAGGTGAACCCAATTGGCTGGCCACAGAAGAGGCCAAAACCACAAAATCGGGTTTTAAATCCAGCTGCTCAAAAGCCTGTTTTAAATTCAGGCTGCCCAAAATTTTAGCCGCCAGGGTTTGCTCTAAGACCGCTGGGGTCAGCTGGGCCAATAAATGCCCCCCGGGTAAACCAGCGCAGTGAAAGACCCCGTCAATTTGTCCAAAATAAGCTTTTGCGCTTGCCAGCGCGGCTTTTAGCTGTTCAGGACCTCTGACATCTACGGCCAATGGTAAAGTATCAGGCTGATCTGGCAGGGCCTGGCGGCTGATTAACACCAGTCGAGCCTGATAACGCGCTTGTAAAAACGTCGCCAGAGCTTGACCCATGCCGCCGCTGGCGCCGGTAATGACATACACCCCATTTGATTTTAAAGGGCTTAGTCCCGCTTCACCGGCTGGAACCCGTTCGGGTAACCAGCGCCGTCCATCCCGCCAGGCTACATGGGGTTCAGGCTGGGCCCATTCGGACGCTGGCAGCTTCAGCGCTTGCTCAAGGCTGTAATCGGTTTCAATTAAGCGGGCCTCAATCCCTGGGGCTTCAAACGCCAGGCTTCTGACAAAGCCAATTAAGAGCGCCGGCCAGGGATTTAAAAGCTCACGCCCTGTAATGCTGGAAAAAGCCGGGCTCAGCCAGATCAGACGACCTTGCCAGCCTTGCTTAATTAACTGCAGCAGCCGCTGTCGCTGGTGTTCAAACACCTGAAGCGCCTGTGTAAAGGCATTTTGCTCAAAATTGATGTCAGGGCTGATTTCAGAACTGATTTCAGGGCTGATGTCAGGCCAGCTCAGCAATAGAGTTTGAGGTAAAGAATCCGGTAATTCTTGCCCGTTGTCTAAAAACAAAAAGTCTGTGGATTCTGCCTGTGACAGCGGAGCCTGACGCCAGAGCGCAAGTTCAAACCAGTCATTAAAATCGCGCCGCAGTTTATCACTTGCCGCTGCAGCGCCAGGTGGCTTGGCCGGAATCCAATAACGCCGATGCTGACGACGGGTGGGCGGCAAAGGCAGACGCCGATGGCTTTTATCTTGATCGGTCAGTGCCGACCAATCCGGCTGATAACCCCGCGTCCAGAGTTCGCCTAAAAGCTGCTGCAGGCCTGACTCACCAGCCGGGCCCGCAAAAGCCTCAAGACCCCGACGCTGCAGCAGAGCAGACAGCGTTTTACCCGTGCCGAGTTCTATGCCAAGGGCCTGGGTTAAGTCCGTTGTCTGCAGCTGATCCAGACCCTGGCTAAATAAAATCTGCTGACGCGCCTGGTCGGCCCAGTATTGAGCCGGAGTGGGCTGTTCATGCCAGTTTGCGCTTAGGCCAGAGAGCACCGGCAGGCGAGGCTTTTTCCAGTTTACCCTTGCCGCTGCTTCAGTCAGGGCTGGTAAAATTCCGTCCAACATCTGATGATGCACCGCATGGGGAATATCCAGCCAGCGTCCAGGTAATTGACTCTGATTTAAAAACTCAGCCAGCGCTTGGGAGGGGCCGCTAAGGGTCAGGCGGTCTGGGGCGTTGATCGCGGCAATCACAATCGGTTCAGATTGTTTTTGTAGCCAGGGCTCAACCTGTTCAAGCCTGGCGGCCAGGCTTAAAACCCCAGCGGCAGGCAGACTGGCAAAGAGGCTTGCCCGTTTGACAACCAGCTCCAGCATCTCGTTTGGTTCTGCCATACCGGCTAAGGTCACGGCCAGATATTCCCCAAAGCTATGGCCTATCACAGCTGCAGGGCGTAGTCCGAGGCTGATCAGGCCGCTTGCCAAAGCGAGCCCATGGCAATAAATCAGCGGCTGCATGATTTCAGGCTGGGCCAGCAGCGCCCGATCCGTTTCGCTGATTAAAAGTGTTTTGAGGTCATGCGCCCAGCCCAGGTGATGAAGCTGAGCCTGTGAGCGTTGAATCGATTGGCGATAAGCGGGTAAAGCGTCGTACAGTCCCTGGCCCATACCCTGTCGCTGTGAACCTAAACCTGGACAGAGAAACATCAAAGCTTCAGGCTCAGAGGTTTTTGTTGCTTTGAGCTGAGCCAGGGCTTTTGCCAGTTCACCCAGTTGACTTCCTTCATCCTGTTTTGACGGGCTGACAGACAAATAAGCTCGCCAGGTCTGGGGCTGGCGGCCTTGCTGCAGGCTATAAGCCAGATCTGATAGTAAAACTGACGGATTGTCTTGAAGGTGTTGAGCTAAAAACTGACTTAAATCAGCTGTCAGCTGGTTAAAACTGGTCTGGCTTGGCGCTGAAATCGGCAAAACTACCGGGCCGGTTGATTCTGAGGCGGTTTGTAAGCCGGTTTTTACGCGGGTTTTTAAGCGGGTTTGTAAAGCTAAGGCGGCTTGTTCAGGGGCTGAGGCCAGAATCAGATGAACATTGGTACCGCCGATTCCCAGTGAAGACACCGCTGCATGGCGTCCAGGGCCAGACCAGGCTTGCAGCTTGTTAGCCAGATAA
Organism: Candidatus Sericytochromatia bacterium; assembly: GCA_913773825.1. Taxonomy (GTDB): domain Bacteria; phylum Cyanobacteriota; class Sericytochromatia; order UBA7694; family UBA7694; genus CAJYHH01. The sequence goes on from CAJYHH010000292.1 coordinate 4,721, forward strand.
AACGGACTTTGGTCTAACAACAGCTGAGGGTTAGGACGCCTGACGTTAATGGTTGGCACAATCATCTGGTGATGCAGCATTAAAGCGGTTTTGATCAAGCTGGCAACACCCGCTGCGGCATCCAGATGACCCAGATTGCCTTTTAGCGAGCCCAGGGCGCAAAATGGGCCTGTGGCGGGGCGCTCCAGGCGCCAGGCCTGCCTGAGTGCCCGCAGCTCAATTGGATCCCCAATAGCCGTGCCGGTGCCGTGGGCTTCGACGACGCCAATTTGCTGCGGGCTTACGCCAGCTTGAGCTAATGCGGCTTCAATCACGCGTCGTTGGCCGGTCACAGACGGCGCTAAATAGCCGGCTTTGTCAGCTCCGTCATTATTTAAAGCCGAGCCCTGAATACAGGCGTAAATTGTATCGCCGTCAGCCAGAGCGGCACTCAGGGGTTTAAGCAGCACCCAGGCGCCGCCGCTGCCGCCAATAATCCCGCTTGCTTCAGCATCAAAAGGCCGACAATGGCCATCACGTGAATAAATGGCGCCTTCTAACCAGCGATAGCCTTGTGGCAGCGTATCTAAGCTGACGCCTCCGGCTAAAGCGCTTTGACATTCACCGCGGCGCAAACTTTCACAGGCCAGATGCACAGCTGCCAAAGACGATGAACAGGCGCTCTGGACCATCAAGGCCGGGCCAGTCAGATTGAGCTTGTGAGCGATCCGGGTGGCTAAAAAGTCTTTATCGCTGCTGATTAAGACCTGCATGGGATTGACTGTCTCTAATAAGGGCTGACGTAAGAGATGAAACAACAGATAGCGGCTTATACCCGAACTGGCAAAGACGCCAATCGACTGAGGTTGACGGGCGTCGCCATAACCGGCTCGCTCTAAGGTCTCAAGTGCGAGCTCCAGCATAATACGCTGCTGGGGATCCAGCATTTCGGCTTCGCGGGGCGAATAGCCAAAAAAGTCAGCGTCAAAGTTTTCGATTCCTTCACACCAGGCGGATGCCGGTACATAGTCTGGGTGGCGGAATTCAGTTTCGCTGATTCCGGCATCGCGCAGCTCGGCTTCAGTCCAGAACCTGACGCTTTCACGACCCTGGCTGAGTAAATCCCAAAAAGCTTCAGGGCTGCTGGCGCCCGGCACTTTTAAGGCCATGCCAATCACGGCAATCGGTTCGTTGGGCTCCAGATTTTTTGTGAAACGATTCGCTAAATCAGGCAGATGGGTGGCTTGAGCAGCGGGTTCATCTGCCGGTGACGGCTGGGGGCGCAAATGTTTAGATAACTGGCGTAATGTCGGGTATTGAAACAGATCCACTAACTCCAGCTGCAGACCGGTTAAGTGCTGGATTTTTTCACGGGCTTCAACCATTAAGAGCGAGTGGCCACCCAGCTCAAAGAAGTTTTCGTCCAGTCCGATCTGGCGGCGACCGAGCAATTGAGCCAGAATCTGGCCTAACTGATCTGCTAATTGATTGTCAGGCCGGTTAAACAGAGAATTTTCAGGTGACAACAGTTCAGGGTTGTTGTGAGCTTTTAAAACCACTGGCTGATCTAACGTTAAGGCTTGTCCAGACTGGTTTTGCGCTTCAGTGGGTAAAGCGCGAGTGTCGACTTTGCCATTTTGATTAAGCGGAAATTGCTCAAGCGGAATAATCTGAGCCGGTAACATCGGCCCAGGCAGTTTAGGGGTTAATTGTTGGCGCAAAAGCGCCGGATTGAGCTCAGCAGGCTGTACCCAGGCCCAGATTTGCGGCCCACCGGCTGTGTCACGTAAAGCCACATGGGCTGCGCGAACATCGGGCAAGGCTTCAATCACATTCTGGATTTCACCGGCTTCAATCCGGTAGCCTCGCAGTTTAAGCTGCAGATCGCGACGGCCTAAATAGACCATTTCACCATCTGGATCCACTCTGACCAGATCGCCACTGCGATAGAGTCGTTCATCGGTTTCAGGATCCCGTATATAGCGCTGGGCGCTTAACTCAGGCCGCTGCCAATATCCAGGCGCTAAGACGGGTCCCAGCACGCAGAGTTCACCTGGGACTCCAACCGGAACAGGCTGCAGCTGCTCGTCTAAGATTCTGACGCCCAAATCAGCCAGCGGGAAGCCAATAATGCTGCGGCCTAAACTCAAATCAGCGGCCCATAAACGGCGCCAGGTGACAAACACAGTGGTTTCGGTAATGCCATAGCTGGTATAGACTTCAACCCGGTCTTGAAAGACTTTAAACCAGTCC